>JAOZKZ010000231.1 GCA_029935075.1 Campylobacterales bacterium | reverse complement strand
TAAAACTTTTAAATTTAGCGAGACTCTCTTACCAGAAAAAACCTGCGTATGATTTCAACTTTGTATCACCCTATAGTGGTTTTGTAGTTGAAAAAAATGTCTTGGATGGTGGTTTTATAAAAAAAGGTAAAACGGTTTTCAAAATTGCTGATTTTTCAAAACTTTGGATTATCGCAAAAGTCTATCAAAAAGATATCACTTTCATTAAACTTGGAATGAAAACAAAAGCAAAGATAGAAGGATTTTCTTCTGTGGAAGGTATCGTTGATTTCATATATCCAAGCGTGGATGTCAAAGACCAAAGTATCTCTGTGCGTATTCTCATTGACAATCCTGACTTGAAATACTTTCCAAATCTTTTTGCAAAAGTGCAGTTTGAAGAAGATTCAACTTCAATGCTTCAACTTCCTAAAACAGCGGTGCTTAAAAAGGCAGACAAATATTATGTTTTTGTACCTGTTGGCACAGAGGGACAATTTGAGCCTAAAGAGATTACCGCAAAAAGAGTGAGTGCAAAAAGTTATGAGATTTTAAGTGGCTTGAGTGTGGGAGAGAAAGTTATAGACAATGCACTGTTTATGTTAGATAGTGATGCTGTAACCAATGCACTTTACGAGAGTGAAGATGATGATTGGTAAAAAACTGATGATATTTTTTATATAAAACATGACTTAAAACGCCATTTTTACGGAGTTCCTTAACTTACTTATTAATTTTTATATCATATAATTTCCTTATATTAATTATAATAACATACTCCTACATTAAAAAGGAGTTTATAATGAAAAATATTAAATTTATCTCGACAATGTGTTTAGGTATTTGTGCTACATCTGTGTTTGCTACAAACGGAGATCACTTGATAGGGCTTGGTCCAAAATCAAGAGCAATGGGTGGAGCTGGTATCGCTTATTCGCTAGGGGCAGAGTCTGCACTGGTTAATCCTGCTCTTATAGAGGGGCGTCGTGTTATGTTTGGTGGTACTTATTTTTCTCCTACGGTTGAGTTTAAAAGCAATGTTGACACTACTGCTGTTGGTGGAGCTGACTCCAATCCCTCTTTTCAAGAGAACAATAAAAAAGCCTCTTTGATTCCAGAAGTTGCTATCTCATATCAGCTAGATAAAGAGTCCGCTTGGGGTATAGGCATGTTTGGAATTGCAGGAATGGGTGTAGATTATCATAGTGATCGTCCTTTTTATGGAAATCCATTTTTAGGACGTCAACCAAGCCCTATAACTCCTCAAAATGAGTATATAGGAACCAAAAATGGAACCAACCAACTCACAACAAATCTTCAAATCTTATCTTTTGCCATCCCTTATGCAAAAAAGATAAATGACAAACTTCGAATCGGTATAGTTCCAGTCATCCAATATGGAGCCATGGCTATGAGTTTTAATAGTGGTGCATATCAACCAGATGCACAAGGTAATTTTCATAATGTAAACACGGGAACAGGAACAAGTGAAGATTTGGGCTTTGGTGCTCAATTAGGTCTTGGTTATAATGTTCAAGATTTTGAAGTAAAAAAAGTAAAAGTTCAAAATTTATCTTTAGGTATGGTTATAAAAACTCCCATAAAAATGACTTATGAACATCAACTCTCATCTGCTACAAAAGCTTTTGGTTTAAACGGTTTTGGTGATGATTTAGCTCAACCTGGGGAGATTGGTGTTGGTTTAGCATATAAAATTTCAGAAGATAAAACTGTTTTATTTGATGTTAAACATATTTTATGGGGTTCTGCTGATGGTTATGAAGACTTTGGATGGGAAAATCAAACAATTTTTGCTCTAGGTTATGAAGCATTAGGTTATAACTGGACTTGGAGGATGGGTTATAACTACTCAAAAAGTCCTATCCAAGAGTTAAAAACTGGTCCAGCATTTGACCAAAATGGATTTAATTATAAAAACTATGAAAATTCGGTTATGAACTATTTTAATCTTGCAGGTTTTCCAGCAACAAGTGAGCATCACTTTACTTTTGGTGGAGGAAAGCGTATCAACCAACATACATCGTTGGATTTTGCGATGGTTTATTCTCCTGAAGTTGAAAAAAACTTTGACACCTCAGCACTTGCACAAGCACAAGTAGCAGGTATGGCAGGAGGGCAAGCTATGCCAGCTCAAATTGCACAACAGCTTGGAAAAGTTGAAAGTATCTCATCTGTAAAACATAACCAACTCTCATTTACAGTTGGTTTTAATATCAAGTATTACTAAACAATGAGTTGGCTCTTTAAATTAAAAGAGCCAACGTAAAAAACTATCTACTAAATTTTGTTCTTACTATCAAAGCAGCTATCGTAAAAGCAACAGGAATTAAAACTATTAAACCTATATCAATTATGCTCATAATAATATCCTTTCAAATTTCTTGATGAAACTTAGGTTTAATTATACCATAACCCATAATTCGATAAAATCCCTAAAAATTGAATCCAAAAGGAATATTATATGTGTGCTTCAAGAATGCAACGCTTACTTACAGCGATAATGCTCGGTCTTATCCTCTACTTTTTCGCAACCGCTGCTCAGGATTTTCAAGCAGGAATGACTCAAAGTACAAACTTTCAAATCGCAGTTGTTTTGCAAATCTTTGTAATTTTGATGATGATTGTATGGGCTGTTACAAACTTTTGTCCCTCATCTTGGCTGCTGAACAAAACTTTTCCTCCATGTGAATGGGAGAAATAGTGGATAATTCAAAAATTAGTTACAAAGATGCAGGTGTTGATATCGATGCTGGAAATCAATTTGTAGAAAACATCAAACCCTTTGTAAAGTCAACATTTGATAAAAATGTTATCGGTGGGATTGGCTCTTTTGCTGGGGCTTATGAGCTTCCTACTGGATTTAAAGAACCTGTCATGCTTGCCGCTACTGATGGAGTAGGGACTAAACTAAAGTTAGCAATTGATGCTGGGAAGTTTGACACCGTTGGTATCGATTTGGTTGCTATGTGTGTCAATGACCTCATCTGTAACTTTGGAACACCATCATTTTTCCTAGACTACTACGCAACTGCCCAACTCAAAACCGAAGAAGCAACGGATGTCGTAAAAGGCATAGCAGCGGGTTGCATAGAGTCTGAATGTGCTCTTATCGGTGGAGAGACTGCTGAGATGCCTGGTATGTATGCCAAAGGGGATTTTGATCTTGCTGGTTTTGCGGTAGGAATTGCTGAAAAATCTGAAATGGATAGAAGCTCCTATGTGAAAGAGGGCGATATATTAGTCGCACTTCCAAGTTCTGGTATCCACTCAAATGGCTTTTCATTGGCTAGAAAAATCTTTTTTGAAAAACTAGAGATGAAACTAGATGATGATTTTGAGGGTAAAAAACTGAGAGATGTACTTTTAGAGCCTACAAAGATCTATGTGAAAACATTTAAAAAACTAAAA
>JAOZKZ010000063.1 GCA_029935075.1 Campylobacterales bacterium | reverse complement strand
CACATTGAACAAGGTAAACACCTTCTCCCATACCCATCAAAGTATCTTCATCAGGATTTGCCCATTTGCTTTCAAAAGTAGCATTGTAAGCACTCACTTCTTCATTATATTGACCTACTTGTGAAAAAGCATTTACTGGATAGCCAGAAAGCATATACCACATAGCCCAAATCATAGTTCCTACAAAGCTTATAGCCCAACCTGATGGAAGTGAGTTTTTATACTCTCCAATTCCATCCCAATTTTCATCTGCCAATTCACCACTACTTGTATCGTATTTTATTTGTTTGATATATTTACCAGCAACAAAAATAGTAATTGCGAATATTGCTACCGCTCCTACAAGTGAGAGCTGATTTACGACATCAGTAGACACATTTAGTTTTTCAAACATGTGTTTTTTCTCCTTTATTTTTCTTTTTATCCCAAGGGGAAGTAGTCTCTAATGGAGTAGAAGTCACTTCATCATCCAATGCGATGTTTGCATACTTCTCATAGTCACGAGTCCCTTTTTTTTCACTACTATATAGATGATATATATATCCATAAAGCATTAAAGTACAAAAACCTGTAGCTATGACATAGCCATATATTTGTATTGTTGCTAAAGTTTCAACACTTATATCCATTAGATAACCCTCCTATTTTAAACTGTTTAAGTATGCGATTAGTGCAACAATTTCAGGAATTTCTCCATTTGCTACTGAATCTTTAACTGCTTGATTTTTCATACCTGCTACGACTGCTTTTGCATCTTCAAGAGCTGTTGCTTTTGAATCTTCTAAGCTTCCAAGTTGAGGCATGCCCTCTTGGTCATAAGGTGTTTTAAATATATTTCTTACCGTTACTGCTTCAGCATATGCTGTCTCAACATCTGCTAAATTTGTAAAATGGTGCTTATATGCAGGCATAATTGAACCTGGAACAACACTTGTTGGCTCAAACATGTGGTTCTCATGCCAATCTGTTGTTCTATAATTACCAATTCTCATAAGATCTGGACCAGTTCTTTTAGAACCCCAAAGGAATGGTCTATCATAAGCATACTCTCCACTTAAACTATACGCACCATATCTATCAGTTTCTGATTTAAATGGACGAATAAGTTGTGAATGACATGCATTACAACTATCTTTGATATACACATGGCGACCTGCCAATTGTAAAACTGTATAAGGTTTTGTACCAACCACTGGTTGCGAACTTTTCGCAAAATCAGGAAGTATAGTAATAACACCTGCAAACGCTACTGTCAAAAACACCACTACTGTAAAAAGGAATGGATTTCTTTCTAAAAAATGAAACATACTAGCTCCTCCTTATGATGCTGGTGAAGTATTTTGTGGCTCATGCTCTAATACTTTACCTGACTTAAATGTCATAAATATATTGAATGCCCATATAACAGCACCTATTAAGAACAGAAGTCCACCAACACCACGAATTGTGTAGTAAGGATGAAGTACTGTAACTGTATCGATAAATGAGTAAGCAAGATTACCATATTGGTCAGTTGCTCTCCACATCATACCTTGAGTGATACCTGCGATCCACATACTTGAGAAGTATAAAACGATTCCCGTAGTTTGAATCCAGAATTGTGTTTCCATAAGGCTTTTACTCCAAATTTCTCTTTTGAATATTCTTGGAGCCATATGTAAAAGTGCAGCAAAGATCATAAATCCAACCCAGCCAAGAGTACCATCATGTACATGTCCAGGAATCCAATCTGTAAAGTGCGCTAGTGCATTTACTGATTTGATAGCTTGAATTGGTCCCTCTAATGTTGAGAACATATAGAAAGTAGAAGCTAGAACCATAAATTTAATCAATGGATTTGTTTGAAGTTGTCCCCACTCACCTTTCATAGTAAGAAGCATATTAATAGCTGAACCCCATGAAGGAAGAATAAGTACGATTGAGAAAATAGAAGCCATAGTTTGAACCCAATCAGGAACTGTTGAGTAAAGAAGGTGATGTCCACCAGCCCATAAATAAACAAACATTAATCCCCAAAATGAAAGAAGTGAAAGTTTATATGAATATACAGCTTGACCTGACTCTTTTGGAAGGAAGTAATAAATCATAGCAATGATTGGAGTTGTGAAAACAAATGCAACCGCATTATGTCCATACCACCATTGTACCATTGCATCATTGGTTCCAGCATACATAGATACTGAGTGATACCAAGCTCCATATCCGCCTGAAGCAAAATAAGTAGGAACTTCCATATTGTTAAATAGGTAAAGCATTGCAATAGCAACATAAAAAGCGATCATATACCACATAGAGATATATAGATATTTTTCACGTCTTATACCAATCATACCAAAAAGATTGATACCAAAAACAACCCATACTACAACGATTGCAATATCAATTGGCCATTCAAATTCTGCATACTCTTTTGAAGTTGTTATACCCATTAATAGTGAAACAACAACTGCTGCAACACCGGCTATATATAACCAAAAGTGTAATTTACCTATGAACATCATAAATGGTGATTCAGCTTGAGAAACTTTTAAGATTCTCTGTCCAAAATAATACCATGACGCCCAGATACCACTCAGTGTGAAACCAAACGCTGCTGCATCTGTGTGCAGTGGTCTTAGTCTACCGAAAGTACCATACTCCCCAAGTAGATAGTTTAGTTCGGGAAATGCTAGCTGAAACGCTATCAAAACTCCAACCAACATAGCTACAAGCCCTAATACGATTGTTGAAATTGTAAACAATTTGGCAACCGTATAGTCATACTCTAATGCATTGTGTGATTGCATTAAAACCTCCTTATGAATTTTGTAATGTCACGCAAATATCACATGATAAAAACAATTATATAGATTATTTATACAAATCAAGCTGAAAACGGTGAAATTATTGTGGAATTTATACTGTTTTATTTGATTTTATAGCCTAAGGCTGGAAAGTTTTCGACTAAATTTTTATCTGTTTTAACTCGAAAACGCCTTACTAAGGTACGAAGGAGGGTATCATCGATATCTTGAGTGTTCCAAATACTATCTTTTATATCTTCTTTTGAAGTAATTTCACCCCTATTTTTTACGAGTAGTGTTACAAAAAGTAACTCTTTTTTAGTTAATTTGACTATTTTAGTACCATGATAGAGGATATTTTTATTTAAATCAAATAGATAAGGTTTTTTTAATTTAATGATATTATCAGAGATATCTTTTTCAATAATTTCTGAAATAGTCTCTAGTAGTTCTTCTGGGTCTATTGGTTTAATTAGGTATTTTGTTACCCCTAGATCTATAGCTTGAAGAAGTTTCTCTTTTTCACTATAAGCAGTTAAAAGAATAATCGGTACATTTTTTGATATCTTTTTAATCTCTGCAACCATTTCGAGTCCACTCATCTTTGGCATGGATATGTCACTGATAACTAGGTCGTATTGATTATTTGAAAATTTTTCTAATCCTTCCCTGCCATCTTTTGCAATTGAAAATCTTTTAAATTCATCTCCAATGGTCTCTTTTAAAGTTGTTCGGATACGCTCTTCATCTTCTACAAATAAAACTCTTAAATTTTTTGTCATTTTGATTCCTTAGGAAAGGTAATAGTAAAACAGACACCGCCTGTATTATCATTTTTTACTTCTATTTTACCATTCATACTATCTTCAACTATCATTTTTACAATATAAAGTCCGAGACCTGTACCTTGTGAAGCATGTTTGGTTGAGAAATAGGGCTCAAAAACTTTATTTATCATTTTATCTGATATTCCTGTGCCATTATCTGTTATTTTGATTTGAATATTTGAATTACGCTCTTTTACTAGAATTTGAATATGTTTTGATTTTGTAGTGATGTGACAAAAAGCATCTTTTGCATTATTTAAGATATTTATCAAAACATGAGAAAACTCGTTTGCATAACCAAACATTTTGACACTTTTGTCACAAACAATATCAACTTCAATTTTCTCGTTTTTAAATGTATCTTTTAAAATAAACATTGTTTCATCAATAATATCAGAGATAAAAAAATATTCTTTGGGTTTATTTGGACTAAAAAAGTTTCTAAAATCATCAATGGTTTGTGACATCTGTTTAATTAAGCTTTTACTTTTTTCATGCTGGATATCAAATTTTTTACTTTCTTCATGGTTTTTAAACTCTTTTTTCATACCATAAAGTAGAATTCCTAGTTCGGAAAGTGGTTGTCTCCACTGGTGGGCGATATTTGCAATCATTTCTCCCATAGAAGCCAATCTTGCTTGTTGATACATGACCCTATCTCTATGTTTAAGTTTTTCAGCAAGTTTTGTTGCATTTGTAACATCATATCTGATAGCAACAAATTCGATAATATCTCCACTATCATCAAGTATGGGAAAAATCGTAGTATTGACATAAAATACAGAGCCATCTTTTGCTAAATTTTTAACAGTAGCTTTATATGTTTTTTTTGCAAGGAGAATAGTCCAAAGTTTTTTAAAATGTGAGGCAGGGATGTCAGGATGTCTTACTATATTATGATTTTTACCGATTAATTCATCTCTAGAGAATTTGGAGATTTTGCAAAATTCATCATTAACAAATGTTATGATGCCATTGATGTCAGTTTTGGAGACGATATTGTTATTTTCAATCGCCTCTATGTATTGATTAGTCAAGTACGAATTTAAACCCTATATAAAGGGAGTCATTGTAGCTTACATCTCTTTTTTCATAATTTGTATCTATACTTCTATATCCTAAATAGATATTGATATTTTCAATGATACTCATATCAACTTCAACTCGATACTCAAAATAACTATCTGCATCTTGAAAAGTAAGTGGGCTAGGTGCATAGGCAAACTTTACTCCTAAATTACTTTTAGGTAAATTTCCTAAATACATTCTAGCTTTTGCTCCAAGAATGATAGGAATAGCTGTGAAACTATCTTTACCATTTTCTGTAAAAATTGTTCTTAATCCGATAGAAAACGCAATATTTTGATAATTTATAGGTGAGTTTTCCACAAATAATCCAAAACCAAAAAGTGTATCATCTGCATTGATAAAGTTTGCATCTACATAGAAGTTTCTATAGACGGGATCATTAGTTGTAAAAGCTAGTGAAGTTCTTCCCTCAACTTCTAAGTCGTCTGTATTTATATTTAGCCCAAATGATGCTTTGTCCATTGCAAAGATATTTAAGTTTATTATTAGTAATAAAAGTACTAAGTTTTTCATAATTTTTTCCTTCTCTAAGTTGCCTCTATCTTAAGATATTATCTATTATAATCCCATCATGAAATATTTAATTTTAACTTTGATTTTTGTATTAGATCTTACAGCTTCAACCCTGCATCTTTCAATCTCTTCAAGCCCAAGTAAACTCAATCCTCTTATATCTACCGATAGTGCGAGTTCTCAGATAGGTGATTGGATATTTTCCTCGTTATTAACCTATGATAAAAATGGAAAAATAAAAACCCAACTCGCTAGGAGTTATGAATTTATAGATGAAACAACCGTACTTTTTAAATTGAGAAAAGATGTAGCATGGAGTGATGGTCTGCCTTTTACAGCTGAAGATGTGAAGTTTACCTATGAACTTATAAACTCTCCAAAAATTTTTACACCTTATACGAGTCAATTTCGATATGTTAAAAGTGTTAATGTTATTGATAAACATACGGTAGAAATTAAATATAAAGAGCCTTATTTTAAAGCGTTAGAGACATGGATGATGAGCATAGTTCCCAAACATAAGCTTGAAAATGAAGAAAAGATTATGACTAGTAGTTTTAACCAAAAGCCTATAGGAACTGGAAAATATACGATAGAGGGTTTTGAAATCTCAAAAGACATCGTTTTACATGCGAACAAAAACTATTTTGAACATGCTCCAAATATTGAAAAAATTGTATATCACTTCATGCCCGATCCTGCAACGGAATTTTTGATGTTAAAATCTGGAAAACTTGATTTGGGTGGATTGACACCACTTCAGATAGAACGACAAATTGATGAGGATTTTAAAAAGAAGTTTAATTTTTTTGAAAAGATATCTAGCGGTTATACTTATCTTGGCTTTAACCACAACAATCCAAAGTTTCAAAACCCAAAAGTTAGAGAAGCAATTTCCCTAGCCGTAGATAGACAAGAGATGGTAGATATACTATTTTTTGGTCACGGTCAAATTTGTAACGGTCCTTTTATGCCAAAAACTTTTGCCTACGATGAAAGCATAAAAGCCCCAAAACAAAACATCCAAAAAGCAAAAGAACTTCTAAAAGAGGCAGGATACGATGAGAAAAACCCATTTGAATTTGAAATAGTAACAAACTCAAACAACCCAACTCGTGTTTATGCCACACAAATCATGCAACACCAGTTACGAAAAGCTGGTATAAAAGCAACGATAAGAACCATGGAGTGGCAAGCATTTTTAAATACGGTGGTCATGCCAAGAAAATTCGAAACCGTAGTTTTAGGTTGGTCTTTAGGGCTTATGCCAGATGCTTATAGTATTTGGCATAGTGAGGGAAGTAAAAAGGGTGGATTTAACTTTGTTAGTTATAAAAGTTATAAAGTTGATAAGCTTATAAAAGAGGCTGAAAAGACTATCGATAGGGAAAAATTGGGACTTATCTATAAAGAGATTTATAGAACGATTGTAAAAGATAATCCTTATCTGTTTTTATATGTGCCAAACACGATTACTGTTGTGAGTAAGGATATTGAAAATGTGAGTCAGTCGATTATTGGGGTTATGCATAATGTGATTGATTGGATTAAGCCTTGAAAACTACAATCCTTTTTGACCTAGATGGCACACTTCTTGACTCAACAGATGCAATTCTTCTCTGTTTTGAGGACTCTTATAAAGATTTTGGACTTCCCTTACCAGCGGCTAAAAAGATAAAATCTTTTATTGGACATCCACTAGATTACATGTATGAGCATTTAGGTGTAGAAAAAGATAAGATTTGGGATTTTGTTGATAGGTATAAGTTTCACTATCGCAAAAGATCTAAAACTATGACACATTTTTTACCACATGCAAAAGAGTCAATTATAGAGGCTTCAAAATTTGCAAGACTTGGAGTGGTAACTACAAAAACTGGCACTTACTCAAGAGAACTTTTAGAACATATGGGTGTTATGGATTATTTTGAAGTACTTATCGGTAGGGAAGATGTTATAAATCCTAAGCCGCATCCTGAACCTGTACTAAAAGCATTGCATTTTATGGATATACATTATAAAGAAAATATTTGGATGATTGGTGATACTTGCATGGATATGGTTAGCGCATATGATGCAGGGATAAAATCTATTGGTGTTACATGTGGATATGGAACACAACAACAACTAGAAAAATGTAGCGAAATAATAGAAAATGATACAAAAAGTGCAGTATCTTATATAAAAAAAATTATTAAGCTATAACTAAAGCTAATCTAAAGCGTTAATAACCTAAAATTATAAGACAATTTGATAGAAATTTTATGATAAGGGGTATTTATGGTCGAAATCAGATGGCATAGTCGTGCTGGACAAGGTGCAGTTACTGCTGCTAAGGGTCTAGGGGATGTAATTTCTACTACTGGTAAAGAGGTACAAGCATTTGCTTTGTATGGCTCTGCAAAAAGGGGAGCAGCGATGACTGCTTATAACAGAATTGATGATAAACAGATTATTAATCATGCGAAGTATATGAATCCTCAATATGTGTTGGTTCTTGATCCGGCACTTGCTTATACTGCGGATTTTACAGAAAATGCAAGAGAAGATACAAAATACATCATCACTACTCACTTAACAACTGAAGAGTTGGTAGCAGCTATTCCTAAGTTAAAAGGTAAAGATGTTTACACTCTAGATGCTTTTAAAATTTCTATGGATACGATTGGGAGAGCTATCCCAAATACTCCAATGCTAGGAGCTTTAGTAAAAGTTTCAGGTATGTTTGAGTTAGATTATTTCAAAGAGAAGATGTTAAAAGTCCTTTCTAAATTTCCACAAAGAATTATAGATGCAAATATGGAAGCGATTACAATTGCATATAATGATGTAAAGGGGAGCAAGTAATGCGAGATGATAGACACAGATCGAGTGAAAATCCAAAGTTTTTAGGTAGTGAAGATTTGCTTGGATGGGATGAGGTAAATCAAGGTACATTGTTAAACTCTTTTGATGGGACAGTTGGTAATGTTTCATTTCTAAAACAAGAAGAGAGAGATTATGCTGAGACAAATTCACAAACAGCGAGTGTTGCTGATTGGCGAATTATAAAACCAATTTACAACAGAGACATTTGTATAGATTGTCAAAATTGCTGGGTATTTTGTCCAGATACATCTATCATATCAAGAGATAAGATTATGATTGGTATTGATTTTGATCACTGTAAAGGGTGTGGAGTTTGTGTGGAAGTTTGTCCTACAAACCCAAAATCATTATTGATGTTTGGTGAACAAGAAGAAATTGAAACGGCTTTATCAAATTGGCCTGAAAAAAAGAAAAAGGGTGAGGATTAATTATGGCAGAAAAGTGGGATATTCAAGAAGTAGAAGTATGGGATGGTAACTTTGCTGCAGCACAAGCGATGAGACAAGTACAGATAGATGTTGTTGCGGCTTATCCAATTACTCCATCAACACCGATTGTTGAAGGATATGCAAAATTTTTATCTGATGGCTATGTTGATGGTGAGTTTATCATGGTTGAGAGTGAACATGCTGCGATGAGTGGTTGTGTTGGTGCGGCGGCTGCTGGTGGGCGTGTTGCAACTGCTACAAGTTCACAAGGTTATGCACTAATGGTTGAGGTACTTTATCAAGCATCTGGTATGAGACTTCCTATCGTTTTAAATGTGGTAAATAGAGCATTGGCATCCCCGCTTAATGTTCGTGGTGATCACTCAGATATGTATCTTGGTCGTGACTCTGGTTGGATTCAACTAGATGCATTTAATGCACAAGAAGCTTATGATTTAAATCTTATAGCGTTTAAAGTTGCTGAAACTGAGTCAGTAAGACTTCCAGTTATGGTACACCAAGATGGTTTTATCACTTCACATACAGCACAAAATATTTATCCTTTAACAGATGATGTAGCATATGCATTTGTAGGTGATTATAAAGCGATTGATGAGATGTTAGACTTCTCAAAACCTGTTACTTATGGTGCACAAACGGAAGAAGATTGGCATTATGAGCATAAAGCAAAACAACACAAAGCGATTTTAGATTCTCGTCCAGTGATTGATCAAGTTTTTGCAGAGTTTAAAGAGTTAACTGGTCGTGAGTACAAAAGAGTTGAAACTTATATGATGGAAGATGCTGAAGTTGCAATTATCGCACTTGGTACTACTGTTGAGACTGCAAAGATGGTAGCAGCAGATATGAGAGAAAAAGAGGGTATCAAAGCTGGTGTTGTAAGTCCAAGATGTTTTAGACCATTTCCATTTGACAATGTTAGAGATGCATTAAAAGATGTAAAAGCGATAGCATGTATGGATAGAAGTTCTCCTGCTGGAGCACTTGGTGCACTTTACAATGAAGTTACAGCAGCACTTTATGCGGGTGATACAAAACCACTTGTTACAAACTATATCTATGGTTTAGGTGGTAGAGATTTGACTGTTGAAGCAATTGAAGGTATTTACAGAGAGCTAGATGCAAATGCAAAATCTGGAAAAAGAACAGGAAAAATACAACAGTTTGTAAGCCTAAGAGGCCCAAAACTAGAGTATTTTGAATAGGATAGGGGAAAATATGAGTACTATTAAAAAAATTAAAAACTTAAAAGAGTTATCAACATCAAATGATAGATTTGAGGGAGCACACCTTTTATGTCCAGGTTGTGCACACTCTATCATCGTAAGAGAGTTGATGAACTGTACAGATGATAACTTGGTTATCTCTTCAAACACAGGTTGTTTAGAAGTTTCGACGGCAGTTTATCCATATACTTCATGGGATACTTCATGGATTCATATCGGATTTGAAAATGCTGCTTCGGCTATCTCTGGTGCTGAGGCAATGCACAAAGCTAGAAAGAGAAAAGGTACATTAAAAGATCCTGATGCTCCTGTAAAATTTGTTGCTTTTGGTGGAGATGGTTCAACTTACGATATCGGTTTCCAATTTTTAAGTGGAGCTGTTGAGAGAGGTCATGATTTTACATATATCTGTCTTGATAATGAAGTTTATGCAAACACAGGTGGACAGAGAAGTTCATCAACTCCTATCGGAGCATCAGCTACTACAAGTCCAGCAGGACGTGTTAGTTATGGTGAAAAGATGATGAAAAAAGACATGGTTGGAATTATGGCAGCTCACGGTGCTCCGTATGTTGCACAAATGTCTCCAAACAAATGGAAAGATATGTTGAAAAAAATGCAAAGAGCATTAGCAACTGAAGGTCCAGTATATCTAAATGCGATTTCTGCGTGTACAACTGAGTGGAAATTTGACCCAAAAGATACTATCAATATTTCTGATTTGGCAACTGACTCTTTAGTTTTCCCACTTTATGAAATTATAGATGGTAGAGAGTTAAATATCACTTATCGTCCTAAAAATGTAATTCCTGTTAAGGATTATTTAGGAGCTCAAGGAAGATTTAAACACTTGTTTAAACCACAATGGAAACATATCCTTGATGAGTGGCAAACAAATGTAGATAAAGAGTGGGAATATTTACAAAGAAGAGAAGAAGCAAAAATATAAAACTTATAATGAATTGAGAGAAATTTTCTCTCAATTCACCACTTTCTATAATTTTTAGTTATAATATAATCATGAAAAACATACAAAAAGATTTTGAAACTGCCAAGGGTAAGTCAATCCTATTTTTAGGAAAATTCCACTCTTTAAATGTTGAAGAAATAAAACTTTTTTTAGAACAATTTGAAATCACTTATACAGATATTTTGACTGATGAAGTTGCTATGTTTGTTGAGAGTACGATAGTTTCTCCTTTAGAAGAGG
>JAOZKZ010000230.1 GCA_029935075.1 Campylobacterales bacterium | reverse complement strand
CTCTAAGCGTAACTCCAGAAAATATAGCCAATACACCCAAAACAATGTTAATAGGTAGTAAGAGATTCGGTAAGTTAGAAACACTCATTTTAGCCCCTGCTAAGTCCCTAGAATCAAATAACTTCTGAGCTTTGTTTCTTTTGATATACATGTACGTAAAATTAATCGCCATGATAGTCCAAATAACTTCTTTAACATGTACAAGCCAATAGAGATCAGTCCCTTTAAATCCTAAACCAACTGCCATCAAAGCCGCCGTAATTATCAAAATGATGATAAATGGAATGACTAGATTAAATAACCGTCCAACTATCTGAAGTGTTTTACCAAGCTTTATCTTTGGGTCATCGATACTTTGCAGACTTGGATGCACAGCTACTCGTATCGCTATCATGCCACCGACCCAAATTACTGCCGAAATCACATGTAAAAAGACAAGAAGTGCCGCATACTCTGTAAAAAAATTAACCATAAACTCTTTCATATTTCCCTCCCCATGAGTAATATATACAGAGTTTAACTAAAGTTTCTTTACTAATATCTTATCTCAAAACCATCATAAAGCATCTCTTCTTTACTTATCTCTTGGTGGATATCTGTTACCTCACTAAGTGGTGAACCATTTTTAAGTAGAGTTTTAAAATCCTCAAGTTGGTCATCATATAAAAATGCAACTACTTTTACCGTGCCATCAGATAAGTTTTTCACATACCCTTGGATATGCCCAAACGCCGCCATTTGTTGAATTGTTTTTCTGTAAAATACATTTTGCACTTTACCTGTGATTGTAAATTGATAAGTTTCCATGTGGATATTTTAACGATAATTGTATGAAGTAGTGCTTTTTAGAAAGTGGCGGACAGGGAGAGATTCGAACTCTCGGTAGGATTACTCCTACGCATCCTTAGCAGGGATGTGGTTTCAGCCAACTCACCCACCTGTCCGTAATAAACCCAAAGCTAGGGTTTAAAGAATCGAGATTATACACAAGAAATTATTATAAATGGCTTAAAATTCTTTGAACTATCTCTTTTGGATTATCCGCTTTGTAAATTGGTCGTCCTACGACGATAAAATCAACTGATTCTTCTTTTGCCATTTTGATGTCTGCAACGCGTTTTTGGTCTCCTGCATCTTCTCCAAAAGGGCGAATTCCAGGGGTTAGGGTTAAAAATGAATTGTCTGTATTTGCTTTTATCATCCAGCTCTCATGTGCTGAACAGACTACTCCATTTATACCTGCATCATGTGCATTTTTTGCAAATTGTAGTGCTTTTGTGTCTATATCGTCATGGTATATCTCTTTAAATGCTTCATCATCAAAGCTTGTGAGTGCAGTAACAGCCAAGACTAGTGGAGGATTTTTAACTTCTTTTAGTCGTTCCATGACGGTTCTCATAGCTATGATTCCACTAGAGGCATGAACATTGAACATATCAACTCCAAGTTTTGCTATCTCTTCAGATGCATCTGCCATGGTGTTTGGAATGTCGTAGAGTTTTAGGTCTAGAAAAATTTTAAAATTAGGATTAATGACTTTTAATTCTTTAAGGATTTTTTTACCATCTCTAATGTAACTTCTAAATCCAACTTTTAACCATATATCAAAATCTTTGAGTTGTCGTGCAAGTGCTATGTTCTCTTCAAAAGTTGGTAAATCAAGTGCTACACAGAGTTTCATTTTGATTTTTTTACCGCATCAAGTACACCGTTTATAAATTTTGGAGCGGTATCGCTTGCTAGAGATTTACATAATTCTATCGACTCATTAATAATGACTGCTTCATCTAAATCTGTTTTTAGAATTTCATAAGCTCCAAGTCTAAGAATGGCTCTCTCAATATGACCAATACTAGCTATCTTATACTCTTTTAGGTGGTTATCAAGTTCTGCATCGATAGCTTCAAGATTTTCTACAACTCCATTAAATAACGACTGTGCGAACTCTTTTTGTTGATTTCTAATCTTTTTATCTTCTAGAATTTCATCTACAAACATGTCGATATTTTCATTTCCAATATCTTTGGCATAGAGAAGTGTGATAACACTCTCTCTTGATTGGTGTCGAGTTGCCATGACTAGAGGTTTTTATAAAGGCTGATCATTTCGATGAGACCTGTCATCGCTTCAAAACCTTTATTTCCTACTTTACTTCCTGCTCTTTCTATCGCTTGTTCGATTGAGTTTGTTGTTAAAACTCCAAATGTTACAGGTTTTCCGTGTTTCATAGTTGCCGTTGCAACCCCTTTTGTAGCTTCTGCTGAGATATAGTCAAAGTGTGGAGTGCTTCCTCTTATAACTGCTCCTACACAACATACCGCGTCATATTTTCCACTAGCCAAAGCACGCTCTAGTGCAAAAGGAATTTCAAAAGCTCCAGGAACTAAAATAAGTTCTAAATTCTCTTCATTTCCACCATGTCTGATAAATGCATCTTTTGCACCCTCAACAAGTCTGTCTGTTATGATATGGTTAAATCTTCCGTTTATGATTGCAACTTTTTCATTGCCTTCAAGTGCTAAATGACCTTCTATAATTTTCATATATATGTTCCTAAATTGTTTTTTTTATACTATCTAATTTTCCCCTAAAATCAGCAAAGCATCTTTGTATATCGGCTCATCGATAAATCCGTATTTTTCATCCATAAAACCTGATACATGCTCTTTTGCCATCTCTTCAAATCTGTTTTTGATATATTTTGCTTTTTCTATCTCTTTATTTTGTGTGTTAAAAACTTCATTTGCAATTTCCACTTGTTTGGGACCTAGACAACTTTTTGCACTGTATCCCATACTCTTTTCTAGTTCACACCATTTTCTAAAAATATCCAAATTTTCATAATCTTGATAGGTAAATCCTATCGGATAAATCCCGGCAATTGACGCATCCACTAAAAATCGACTCATGATATACTCTATCGTTGGATTGCCAAGCTCTAGTACGCTGTGTGGTAGTCCCATGGAGTTTAACATATCCATGATGCCCAATGAACAGCATTCGACTTTACCGTTAACATTTAGATTTGAAAGGTTGTGTAGTGACTCTTTGGTTTCTACTGAGATGTGAAGTTTTATATCGGAATCAAGAATTTCTAAAACTTCTTCAACATCACTAACCTTTCGTATCTTTGCAACTCTTATAACATCTGGTTTTACTTGATTTAAAAACTCTATCTCCTCTTTTCCTCCCTCATCAATGGGATTTACACGAACGATGATTTTAGAGGTGGAGTTTTTAAGATGTGAGATAAAAACTGCAGACAAAAGAAGTGCTCTTTTTTTCATCTGTGGGGCGACACCATCTTCTAAATTTACGACTATGATATCAGCATCAAGATGGTCAATTCTGTTTAAATGTTTTAGTTTTAAAGGATTTAACATCATAGCAGAGCGAGGATTGGAAATTTCTGCTTTTATGCGTTCAGGTTTTTGTATCAGACCCT
>JAOZKZ010000229.1 GCA_029935075.1 Campylobacterales bacterium | reverse complement strand
TTTCTTTTTGCACACTATTTAGTACTTCTCCTCTATGAAAATCAACAAAATGAGAGCAATGAAAAACTTGAAAAAGAGGTGCATATACAAAAAGAGGCACTTGATAGTTTTAAAATTTTGATAGATTCAACTATTGAAGCAGTACTTGTTTTTGATAAAGAAAAGGGAATTGTTGAGTGTAATAAAGTTGGATTAGAGATGTTTAAATATACCAAAGAGCAGATATTAGGAAAGAGTATTCTCGATTTTGTTTATAAAGATGATATAAAATTAGTTCAAGAGATGATGAAATTAAACAAGACTGGATCTTATGAAATTAGAGGGGTAGATAGCGAAGGTAATTTAGCTCCAGTACTTGTGAGTGGTGCAGATATGTATTACAATTCAAAACCCGTGCGAGTGGTTACTGTTTTTGACCTTTCAGAACTCAAACAAAAAGATAAGTTACTACAACTCCAGTCTCGTCATGCGGTCATGGGTGAGATGATAGGGATGATCGCGCATCAGTGGAGACAGCCACTTGCTGCAATTTCAGGAAGTACTTCTTCATTGAGTTTGGATTTGATGATGGACTCCTATGATAAGGAGACTTTTGAAAAAGAGATTGATAAGATTTCAGAACATACACAATTTCTCTCCACTACAATAGATGATTTTAGAAACTTTTTTAAAGAGAATAAACAGAAAAGTCATACGACTTTTGAAGAGATAATCCAGAGCAGTTTAAGTATCATTGGTCCAAACCTTGAGAGTAAAAATATAGAGATCATAAAAGAGTATCAATCAGATGATTCAGTTTATACTTATGCAAACGAACTTAAACAAGTGGTACTCAATCTTATAAAAAATGCACAAGATGTACTTTTAGAGAAGAAAATAGAGAATCCAAAGATTACTATAAGTACCTACAAAGAGAAAAATCAGTTTATTCTTGTTATTTGCGATAATGGTGGTGGAATTCGCGCCGATATCCTAGATAATATCTTTGATCCTTATTTTACAACCAAAGAAAAAAGAGATGGTACAGGACTAGGGCTTTATATGTCAAAAACGATTATTGAGGAGCATTGTGGTGGGACTATTTCAGTTTCAAACGGTGCATTTGGTGCAGAGTTTAAAATTATGTTGAAGGAAGGGTGATGGATAAAAATAGGGTTCTTGAATTGGTCTCTTTAGGAGAGAAAATCCATGTTTTATATGTTGAGGATAATGATAGTGTTAGAGATGCAACAGGTGCTATATTAAAGAAGTTTTTTAAAAATCTTCATATTGGAATTGATGGGCAAGAGGGATTAAAAAAGTTTGAAGAAAATAGTATTAACCTTGTGATTACTGATATCAATATGCCAAAAATGGATGGTATTACCATGGCTGGAAAGATTAAAGAAATCAATAAAAATGTAGCTTTTATTATTATTTCTGCACATAATGAGGTAGGTTTTATTAAAAAGAGTGAAGAGATAGGTATATATACTTATCTTTATAAGCCTATTGATCTATCCATACTGGTAGATACGCTTCTTGATACGATTAAAGAGATGCAGTCAAATAAGGCTTTAGAGTATGAAGGTTCATAACAGTTACTACTCTAGTGATGAAGCGTTAAAACTATTTATAGAACAAAATCAAATTCAAGACCATGAGAACATACTTTTGCAAATTTTTACAGGTGTGTGTGATAAAGCCTATATCAATAGATTGATTCAAAAACTCAAAAGTATTCTGCCCCATGTTAAGATAATAGGTGCCACAACTGATGGAGAAATCTGTGAAGATAAAGTGACAGATACCAAGACAGTACTCTCTTTTATGCTTTTGGATAAAACCAAGATTATAACTTCCCATGCACAGGGAGGAACAAGTCAAGAGGTTGCACAAAATTTAATTCATAGCTTTGATAAATCTGATAAAATAAATCTTTTGATTACATTTGCTGAGGGTTTAGGTGTCAATGGTGAAGAGTACATTAAAATTTTTAATAAATTTGATAGTGAGCTTATGGTTGCCGGTGGCTTAGCTGGTGATAATGGAGCGTTTAAACAGACTTATATATTCACAGAAGAGGGCTGTTTTGATGCAGGTGCTGTTGGTGCTGCTTTTTACAACCCTTCCCTTATCATAAACACAGACTACAATTTTGGCTGGGAAAATATCGGCAAAGTGATGACGGTCACCGATGCTAAAGATAATGTGGTTTATACAATTGATAATTTAAATGCTCGGAGTATTTATGGAAAGTATTTAGGAGAGGAGGTTATGAATCGACTTCCTGCTACAGGGGTAGAGTTTCCCCTTATTATCAAGCGAGATAATATGGATATTGCTAGAGCTGTTATGTCTGCAAATAAAGAGGATGGATCACTTACTTTTGCTGGAAATGTTCAAACAGGTGATAAAGTACAGTTTGGATATGGGAATGTAAGTGCTATCATCCATGATAATAAAAATAGATATCTAAATCTTGATAACAAACCCACAGAAGCTGTTTTTGTCTACTCATGTATGGCTAGACGTAGACTTATTGGATCTTCTATCTCAGTAGAATTAGCACCTTTGACCTCACTTTCACCTTTAAGTGGGTTTTTTACTTATGGTGAACTTTATCACAATAAAGAGAGAAAGAGCAATGAACTATTAAATGAGTCTATGACGATTTTGACACTTTCAGAAAATCAGACAGAGTGTAAAAATATCAGACATGTACAACCAAATTGTGAGCAAAATATATCCTATACAGTCAGAGCACTTTCAAATCTTGTAAGTGTTACTTCCCATGAATTACAAGAGCTCAATGAATCTCTAGAGGAGAAGGTAAAGAAACAAGTTGCTGAGATTGAGCAAAAACAGAGTCAACTCATACAGCAATCACGACATGCAAGTATTGGCGAGATGATTGGCATGATTGCACATCAGTGGAGACAGCCCCTTGCTGCAATTTCTGGAAGTACAGGACTATTGAATTTAGATCTTATGATGGATAATATAGATAAAGATGAGTTCAAAAAACAAGTGGATTTTATTGGAAAACAGTCTCAATTTTTATCTACTACAATTGATGATTTTAGAAACTTTTTTAAGGAAAATAAAGAGAAAAGTGTGACAACTTTAAAGGCTGTTGTTGAAGATACACTTACGATTATCAGCCCCTCTATTGAAAGTAAAGAGATTAACATGTCTCAAGAGTATCTCTGTCATAGTAAAATTTTGACTTATCCCAATGAGCTTAAGCAAGTTATTTTAAATTTAGTGAAAAATTCGATTGATATTTTACTGGAAAAAGAGATTAAAAACCCCTCTATTTGGATAAAAGTTTATAAAGAAGGTAATGATTGTTGTTTAGAAGTTAGTGACAATGGTGGAGGCGTTAAAGAAAAATATATAAAAAGTATTTTTGATCCCTATTTTACGACCAAAGAGAAAAGAGATGGTACAGGATTAGGACTTTATATGTCAAAAACAATTAT
>JAOZKZ010000228.1 GCA_029935075.1 Campylobacterales bacterium | reverse complement strand
CTTTGGGCTGGATTGTCCAGCTTGATTGACCTAGCTTTGCTTGGCACACTCATTTCATATCCTTCCCTTTGTTCTAGAATTTTTCATCATAGCCTTCACCACTATCTTATGAAACGGCGTGATAATGCTCATATAAATCTTGCCAAACAGATTGTTATAATGCACGAGCGTACTGATAATAACTTCCTCATTTTTCTTTAAAACAGAGACTCTAAAATTAAGATGGATATTGTCCTCACCTGCTATAATTTCCTCTTCTTCAATACTATATATCAAAAAAAATCCCGCCTTTTTACCAACAGTCAAAACCTTTTTATGACTAACGCCATCACCCGTTTTCAAACCAAAGAGTGAAACTACCTTATTTCTAACTACCATCAGTTGAACCACCCAACTAGGTATATGTGAAAAAATATGGATATAAATCTCTTCAGCAGATAAATGCGGATTACTCAGTGGCATTTTGTAGGCATCACTATAATCTACATCAGAAATATACTCAAAAATAGCACTCTCTTTAGGTACTTCTACTTTACTTATCATGATAGTTTACCACCAATTTTGTCGCTACATCTCTCTCAAAATCTCTCATAATTTTCACAGCATCCCTCGTATCAATCCTAGCTCCCATCCGCTCAAACATCGCATAATATCCCAAAAGTGTACGATCAAGAAAGATAAACTCTTGGTTGATTTTATGTACCGCTTCAAACTGTTTTTTTTGAACTTCTAAGACACGATCAAATCCTCTTTTTGAAAAATCATTGTTCTCTTTAAAATCATAAAAATCTCCATCAAATATCTCCATATAAAGAGAATCAAAAGGCTTAATGGTCTCCCTATAAAAAGTAAGCATCTCTTCATGTGAGCCATCATCAACCATCCCCAAATCACAATATTGAGGTAAAACATCTTCATCACTTATCCCAGCCATTAATGACAGATGCAATCTATTATAATCGGTTAAAAAGCCATCCTCTATTTTTTTCACACATCCAAAGTCAATCATCCCAAGCTTACCACCGTCCATAAAGATAAAATTTCCAGGATTTGGATCAGCATGTACGGTTTTTAATCCATAAAGTGAATGAAAAAAACTATCAAATATCAACTGAGCATAGTAGTTTAACACTTCTTGAGTTGGATTGGATTTTAAAAACTCTTCTAAACTTTTCCCCTCCAAATAAGAGCTCGTTAAAACATGTTTGGTTGAATATCCTTTATAAACTTTAGGGATAACTATATCTTTCATAGCAAGATTTTTACTAAAAAAATTACAATTTTCAGCCTCTATCTCATAATCCACCTCTTCACTTATCCTCTGTGCAACCTCGTCCAATATATGCGAAACATCATGACCTTTAGCAACACGATTGAGTCCAAACTTTAAGATGCTCATATCACTTTCAATACTTTTTTTAATCCCTGGATATTGAATTTTAACTGCCAATTTCTCATCTCCAAAAATTGCTAAATGCACCTGTCCTAAGCTTGCAGAGCCAAAAGAGTCACTAGCAAAAGTATCAAAACATTTCTCAGGATACTCTCCCAACTCATTTTTGATAATCTTTCTCACTAACGCTCTATTAATAGGAGGAATTTGATGAAAAGATTTCTGCATCTGGGAGAGATAAGTTTGTGGCAAAAATGGCATCCCAAGTGCAACCTGTTGTGCAATCTTCACTGACATCCCCTTAAGTTCACCAAGTGCTTCAAAAATAGCCTTAGCGACATCTTCATGCATCTCATTTTGCAAAAGTTCTTTATTTTTTGAAGAAAAGGTACGCTTTACCATTGCTTTAGATTTTGTAGCTCCTATCTTTAGAAGGGTTTTACCAACAACGCTTCCTCTTTGCATCCTACTTGTTGGAAGTGCCTTATCCATCTAAAAGTCCTTTTAGTTTTCTCTTGACATTGGTAAAAGTGCTTTTTTGGCTGGAGAACTTTTCCAAAGCTGTGAGCATGTGTGTTTTGAAAAGAAACATTCCTAAGTCATTTGCTTTATTCAAGATATTTGAACGCAAAAGGGCTTCTATCACACCCATAGAGTGGTCAATAAACTCCGTTGTGTTTTCAAACATTTCTGAATCATCTTTCACCCAATACGCTACAACCATCACATAATAATCCCAAAAAAGCAGTGGTAAATGTTCCTTAAATGGCGGTTCATCTATCTCTTCAGCCTCCACCGCAATATCCAACATCTGCCCTACAATCTCGATAAACTTCTCTTTGGTTGCATAGACGGCTTCCAACTTCACCGATGAAGAGAGAAACACCATCTCAGATATCTGCGTCACAAACTCCCTATCTTCCAGATAAAGCTCTAACTCCGTCTCCACCAAAGCTTGAAGTTGTTCTCTTAATGTATAGGTATGAAAATCAGAAATTTCCTCCAAAACTTCTGATGTCTCAATATGTTTTTGTTCTATATATGCATATAAAAGCTTCTCTTTGGTTGGAAAATAGTTATAAATGGTAGGGTTACTAACCCCCGCATTTTTCGCCATCTCTCTCATGGATGCATTTTTAAACCCTTTTTGAGTTATCAAATCAACTGCAGCTTCTAAAATTTTAGCTTTTGTTTTAGCTTTTTCTTTTTGAGATATCTTCATAATTTATCCTTTTTGTTAACATAGTATAATATATATAAAGATAATTGTCAAGTTTAAGTATATCAAGTTAAGTATACAATAGTTTAAAATATCCTATACAATAAACACCATGCACAAATAATGGATGCTTAAACACTTGTCAAATATAAGAAATATTTATACATAAGCACTAAGCATATCGCAGATATAATACCAGTACATAAACTTGAAAGGTCTAGATATGAAAAAAATTTTACTGTTTACATTGTTATCAGTTTCACTTTATGCTCAAACAGTTACATTCAAAGGTGAAGAGGTTACTCTTAATAGTCAAGGTCTAAAAATCGGTACGGAGGCTCCAGTATTTCATGCTGTAAATAAAGAATTTCAAGAAGTAACAGTAGGTGGAAAAGATGATAAAATTCAAATTATTGCATTTGTTCCATCATTTGACACGGGGGTGTGTAAGCTAGAAACTATAGCTTTTAATAAAAAAGTCTCTCAAATGAAGAATGTTGTTGTCAAACTAGTTTCGAAAGATTTACCTTTTGCCATAGAAAGATTTTGTGAAAAAAATAAAATTACAAATGTCATGACGCTATCTGATTACAAAGATGCTAACCATGCATTAAGATACGGAACAACTATCTCTGCACCAAGTTTTCTAGAAGGATTTTTTGGAAGAGTAGTTTATATTGTAAATACAGATGGAACAATAGCATATAAAGAAGTGGTATCCGAGATAGCAAATGAACCTAACTATAACAAAATAATAAAAACTGTAAACAATTTAACAAAAAAACAAGAAGCTTATTTAAAAGAAGAGAAACAAGTTAAAAGAGCTAATCGACCTGATAGAACTCGCCAATCTGATAGAGCTAT
>JAOZKZ010000227.1 GCA_029935075.1 Campylobacterales bacterium | reverse complement strand
ATCTTTACACTCCTTCATTTTTTAATTGTTTTGTTAACGCCTCTATCTGAACATCAAGTCTTGTGATATCATCTTCATTCAAACGCTCCTTTTGTTGGTAAATCGTCTCCTCTACAGTCTCCAGTAGGTGCAGATAATTTGCCCTCATCTTTTCATCTATATTTTTACTTTTAACATTACTTGCATACTCTTTTGTAATCATCTCCGTTCGGTGCAGATAAACCTTGAAAAACTTACGAGCTCGAGAAAGGTCGTTGGGGTTTTCCTCAACGGCTGTGATAATGTTTTGCGTCTCTTTGATGATAGAGTCAAGTTTCGCATTTACTGTTGGGTCAGCAATAGTGTGCTGGAGTTTTTTGATATTTTCGATTCTTTTTCTTGCGTTTGAAGTAATTTCTATCACATCTTCCGCACTTACTCCGATGTTTAATTCTCCCACTTTATCAATTCTTGGGTCTAATCCATAGTAAAGATAAAATCCCACAAAAGCCACAAGTCCCAATAATATACTTAAAAACAGTCCATTTGCCGTCGCAAAGTAGGAGGTGAAAAAAGTAGCAACAGTAATGATAACTGAAGCGATACTTTTATACTTTATCTTTGGTGCTTTTGCCAAGATGCTATTTTTATATTCTTTCTCTATAAGAAATCCTCGACGGGCAATTGAAGCCGCAAGTAAAAATAGAGCATAAGCGATACCGTTTACGATAATAAGCCTAAACTCTCCATTTAAAAGTGCAACAAAGAGTGTCAATAAAATAGGAAGTGGAAGTAGATAGAGTAAAATTCCTTTAAGAGAAAAAGGTTTTTTACCGTTTTTGTTTGGTTCATATCGTTTTGTTTGTGCCATTGATTAATCCCTTAAAAGATAGAAAAGTGCCTGCCATGCTACAGCACCTACACTACCAACTAGTAGAAGAAATCCGATAAACTTGTTTAAAGTAAGAGCCATGTAGTTTTCCTTTGTATAAATTCTAACAAATCTTAATGGATATAAAGATAAAATCGTATATAAAAAATTAGAATATAGAAATAATTAAGGTTGAGTTATGTTTGAAAAAATGGACAAAGAATTTGTACTTCACACTTATGGTAGAAATTATGTAAATTTTGAGAGTGCCAAGGGTGCTGTGCTAAAAGATGATAAGGGTGATGAGTTTATTGATCTGACCGCTGGTATTGGTGTTGTAAGTGTTGGACATTCAGACCCTAGAGTTACAAAAGCGATTTGTGAACAAGCTGGAAAAATCATGCATGTTTCAAATCTTTTTCTCATCGAACCCCAAGCAAAATTGGCAAAAAAATTAGTAGAACTCAGTGGTTATGACATGAGATGTTTTTTCTCAAACAGCGGTGCAGAAGCCAATGAAGGTGCGATAAAAATTGCTCGAAAATATGGCGAAGTAGAGGGAAAACTAAAACGCTATAAAGTAATTACTCTAGAACACTCTTTTCATGGACGAACTATTTCAACACTTAAAGCTACAGGTCAAGAGTCTATGCACAATTATTTTGGTCCATTCCCTGATGGTTTTGTCTATGCCAAAACGATGGATGATATAGAAGCACTTTGTGATGACCATACGGTGGCTGTCATGATAGAGTTGGTGCAAGGGGAGGGTGGAGTAGAGCCTCAAGATAAAGCAAAAGTTCAAAAGCTTGAAAAGTTTTTAAAATCCAAAGATATTTTGCTTATTGTTGATGAAGTCCAGACGGGAATTTATAGAACAGGAGAGCTTTTCGCTTCAAATCTTTATGGTATAAATCCTGAAATCATTACAGTTGCAAAAGGTCTTGGCGGTGGTGTTCCGATAGGTGCAGTCATGACTACACTGAAAGATATTTTTAATCCTGGTGACCATGGAAGTACATTCGGCGGAAACTATCTTGTTTGTGCAGCGGCTTTGGAAGTCCTTGATATCTTGGAAGAGTATAAAAATAGCGGTGGACTTGATGAAGCTATGTTATATCTTGAAAAACATTTAGAGAAGTTGGCTGAAAATTATCCAAATGAGATTCAAAAAGAGGTTGGTTTAGGCTTTATGCGAGGTCTAAGAATTAAAGATAGTGAAACGCTAGCAACACTAATAAAAAATGCATTTGATGAGAAAGTTTTGGTTTTAAAAGCTGGACGAAATACGCTCCGTTTTTTACCACCTCTAACAATCAACAAAGAGGAATTAGATGAAGGATTTAAAAGAGTTGAAATTGCGTTTAGTAAGTTATCTTAGTATTTTTATCACGAGTTCTCTTTTTGCCGTTAGTGGTACAGAGTATTTAAGTGATGAAAAACAAAAAACACTAGAAATTGAGGAAAAGGTCAATGAAAAAAGTGCCACAAGTCTAAAATATGATTGGATAGAACCGATAGTTGCATCCTATAGTTACTCAAAAAGTGACCAAATAGGAACTCTTGGTACTTCAAAATACTTTCGAGTCTCTTTTAATCAACCCGTTTTTAAAAGTGGAGGTATCTACTTTGCTATCAAGTATTCAAATGCAAACAAAGCATTTAAAGATGTTGCATTTAAAATAAAAGAGTCCAATCTTATTAAAAGCCTTTATGATGGAGTTTTAAATCTTAAAAAAATTGATTTACAAATTCAAAAAGCAGAACTAAGTGTCCAAAATGCAAAGATTGATATCCAAAGAAAAAAAGAGCAGTTTGACAGCGGACTTCTCGATAGTAGTTTTTTAGACTCTGCAATTTTGAAAAAAACTGGGCTTGAACATCAACTGTTAAATCTAGAAGCTCTCAAATTCTCAACTCTGAAAAGTTTTCAAAATATTAGTGATGTGGATTATAAAACGATTGAATTGCCACATTTTAAAAGTGTTACTAAAGAGGAGTTTGTTGAAAAAAATCTTGATATTGCAAAATCAAAAGAGGAAAATTCCCAAGCTAGAGAGCTTAAAAATATGACAATCTCAAACTACCTTCCAACCGTTTCACTCTATGGCGATTATAACCACAAAGATGATGAGATACAGTTTTTCAAACAAGCAAAAGAGTATAAAAACTACGGTGCAAGAGTCTCCATGCCACTGTTCGCTATCAATCGTGGACGGGATATCGAGATAAGAAAACTAGAATATTTGAAAGCAAAAATTGTCCTAAAAGAGCAACGAGAAGCAACAAAGCGAGAGTTCTTGAGTCTTGAAAATAGTATAGATATTTTAGAAAAAAGAGTAGAGATTTCACAAAAAGATTTGGCACTTTATGATGGTTTAGTAAATAACGCTAGAGATGGTTTAAGTGCTGGAGAAAAAACCCAGTTGGATGTTACAACGCTTGAAAATTCAAAAAGAATCGCTTCTTATGATGCTAAGATTTATGATATCGAGCGACAATTAGAAATTTTAAAACTTTATGTAAAGATGAGTGATGCAATTTAGTACTTTTATGACCCAGTGGCTTTACGGCGAAGATGCCTACTACTCAAAATACCGTGAAATTGGAAAAGGTGGAGATTTTTATA
>JAOZKZ010000062.1 GCA_029935075.1 Campylobacterales bacterium | reverse complement strand
TGACCGTGAGTGCGTTAAATATCGCGTTGTTGTTGGACTTGATACTTTTGCCTGCTCTACTTAGTCTATTTTATAAAAAGGATATAAAATGAAAGAAACAAACGACTGGAACGCTAATAACTACAACAAACATGCTGACTTTGTATCCATTTTAGCAGCTCCAGTTGTAAAACTTTTAAATCCTAAAAAAGATGAGAAGATATTGGATTTAGGTTGTGGTGATGGGACATTGGCTATTGATATGGAAAAAGTTGGTGCTAAAATTGTGGCTGTAGATTTGAGTGAAGATATGGTTAAAAAGACAAATGAAAAAGGTATCGAAGCTTATGTTATGAGTGCCACTAAGTTGATATTTCAAAATGAATTTGATGCTGTGTTTTCAAATGCCGTTTTACATTGGGTTAAAGAGCCAGAAATCGCAATCGAAAAAATATACAACTCTTTAAAAAAAGATGGAAGATTTATCGCTGAGTTTGGAGGATATGAAAATATCAAACATTTAATAGATGCGATGCAAATAGTTTTTGATATGCATCCAGAGTATGGTGAGTTTGATAATCCTTGGTATTTTCCAACACAAGAGGAGTATAAACAACTTTTGCAAAACTGTGGATTTGAAGTTACATATATTGAAATTATCCCAAGACCTACAAAAATTGATGATATTTCAAATTGGTTAAATATCTTTGCAAATGGGATAGTTTCGCATCTTACATCTGAGCAACAAAACAATTTTAACAATGAAGTAAGAGAGATATTAAAACCTATTATTTATTCCCAAAAAGATGGATGGGTGGTGGATTATGTTCGATTGAGGTTGAGAGCTGAGAAAAGGAGACTTGAAATTGAAAATAGAATATAAAGTAAATCCACCAATTACTACTGATGAATTTATAGAAGTGTTAAAAAACTCTACTTTAGGGGAGAGACGACCGATTGATGATATGGAATGTATCAAGGGGATGGTTGAAAATGCAGATATTATCATAACAGCTACTCAAAATGATAAAATTGTTGGTGTGGCAAGAGCTGTAACAGATTTTCATTATTGTTGTTATTTATCAGACTTGGCAGTTGATAAGAGTTGTCAAAAAAGTGGAGTTGGGAAAAAGCTTATTGAAATAGTACAAGCACAGATTGGAGAGAAATGTAAAATCATCTTATTATCTGCACCACAAGCAGTAGAGTATTATCCCAAGATTGGGTTTTTCCAACATCAATCAGCATGGGTTATTAAAAGTACTGATTTATTGAAGTAAAAGTGAATAATATGATAGAAAAAACCAACGAAGTAAAATTCATAAAACTTGGAAATGTAAATCAATTTGTCATCATAAGAGGAGAAAATAGTAATAACCCTGTACTTTTAATCCTTCATGGAGGTTCAACTGAAACGGCTCATTTTATAAAATTTAACAAAGATTTAGAGAAACATTTTACGGTTGTTTATTGGGATCAAAGAGGAGAAGGAAAATCTTATTCTAAAAGTATTGTTGAGCAAAAGCCTGAACTTGAACGATATATACAAGATGCATATGAGTTAACAGAGTATCTAAAAAATAGATTTCATAAAGAGAAGATTTTTCTTCTTGGTCACTCTTGGGGTTCTATGCTTGGTATGAAAGTAATTGAAAGATTTCCTAATAATTATGAAGCTTATATAGCCGTTTCACAATATTGCAACCCATTAAAAAGTGATAATTTAATGTTTGATTATTTTCTCCAACAATCAGATACAAGCTCCATAAAAAAGATAAATTTTATACCAAAGTTAACAGAAGAAAATATCGAAAAAGTAAAGTTAGTCGATAGAACAAATAAGATATTTCCATTGGTTATGAAGTATGGTGGATTGTATCATGAGAGTAAAATTTCTAACCTTTTTAAACTCTCATTGATGCCTATTTTAACACTCAAAGAGTACAATTTAGTTGACAAATATAGAGCGATGCAACAAAATGAAAAACGGCTACAGATTTATTATCAAAACAAATTATCAGAAACTTTAACACAGGTGCAAGTGCCAGTATATTTTATGCATGGGATAAATGACTATGTTATAAACTTTGATGTTACAAAAGAGTATTTTGAAAAGTTAAAAGCTCCAAAAAAGAAGTTTTTTACATTTTACAAGTCTGGACATCTACCACCATTTGAAGAGCCAGAGAAGTTTAATGATATTGTTATAAATTTGATACAATACCACAACATAAGGATTCCAAAATGAAAGAAGCAGTAAATTATTTCTCTTTTTCTGAAGAAGTTTGGCATTCTGTAACTCATGGAGTAGGGTTTCTTTTAAGTATTGCAGCTTTGACTTTACTTGTTGCATTTGCTTCTATCAATGGTAGTGCTTTGTCGATAACAGCTGTGGCTATTTATGGAGCGGCACTAATAGTTATGTATGGTAGTTCAACACTCTATCACGCCATAACACATATCAAGGTTAAGCGTCTTTTTCAAAAGTTTGACCATAGTGCTATCTATATTTTGATTGCGGGGACTTATACTCCTGTTATGTTGTTAAGTGTTGGTGGTACACAGGGGTGGGTTCTTTTTGGTATAGAGTGGGGGATTGCCTTGGTTGGAATTATGTTGAAGTTTATCTATCCTGGACGATTTGAAATTCTTTCCCTTGTTGCTTATGTTGTGATGGGTTGGATGATTGTAGCGGTGTTTGAAACTTTTAGGAGTCAGATAGACCCAATTGGATTTTGGTTACTTGTTGCTGGTGGAGTTGCTTATACGGGTGGTATCATATTTTATATCAAAGATAAAATTAGCTACTTTCATGTTATCTGGCATCTTTTTGTGATGGCAGGTTCAATATTGCACTTTTTTGCAATTCTTTTATATGTCGTGTAGGATGCAGAGCATATGAAATGGCAGTTTTGAGCTGATTATAAAAAAAGTAGTATTAATTACCGGTACAAGTTCAGGTATAGGAAAAGCTTGTGCATATTTTTTAGCTAAAAATGGATTTATAGTTTATGCAGGTAGTAGAACACCTGAGAGCATAGATGTTGAACACAAGAACTTGCATCCTATAAAATTGGATTTGACAAACTTTGAACAATTAGATAATTGTATATCTGCAATCTATAAAGAACATAAACAGATTGATGTTTTGATAAATAATGCAGGTTATGGACTCATTTCAGCAGTTGAAGATGCGACCGAAGAACAGATGAAAAATCAATTTGACATCAATGTTTTTAGTATCTTTAGAATTTGTAAGATAGTTATACCTCTTATGAAACATCAAAAAAGTGGTGTCATCATAAATATGAGTTCATTTTTAGGGAAAATTGCTTTACCTTTGATGTCTTTTTATAGTGCTAGTAAATTTGCAGTTGAAGGATTAACAGATGCATTTAGGTATGAATTAAAAGATTTAAATATAAGAGTTCATTCTGTTGTGCCTGGTTTTATAAAAACTGACTTTACTAAAACTGATTTGGTGACCAATCAAACTACATTTGACACAAACTCTAATTATAAAGATGCAGCATTGAACTTCAAACCACAGATAGTAGATAATATAGCCAATGGTAGTGACCCAATCATAGTGGCAAAAGCTATCTTAGAAATTATTAATAATGAAGCGTCCAAATCTAAAATAAATGTTGGTCAAAAAGATAACAAAATCATCCCTATAAAAAATGAGTTAAGTGATGAAGATTTTGAGAATTTTATAATTGAAGATAAAACATCCTCTTGGAAAAGTTTGTTTTATAATATTTCCAATACTAGATATAAAGTTTCTCAAATATTAGAAAATAAAAATGAGCATATCAAAAGAGTGGATATATCAAGTGGCATCATCTCATATGACATAAAATTGATAGATAATTTAACTAAAACAGTAGATATAAAAAACCTTGATAAGATGATAACAATTATTATTGTAAAAAAAGGTAGTGCAACAATATTTGATAAAGAAAATTTAAATGAGATAGTTTTAAAAGAAGATGAAATTTATCTATTTGCATCTTCTAAGCAAAACTCATCGTTAACAGTTATAAAGTCTAAACAGACTGAAATTTTTGTTTTGGCTATATCTGACTTTATTTTAAAAAGATATTTAAGTGGTCATTCAAATGAACCTATTGATTTTTTATACCACAAAACTCACAACAGTCCATATATAAATTTGATAAATACTCAGCCTATAGATGCACTAACGATATATCTTGTAAAAAGAATCAAAGATACCTATAACAATAAAACTATGAATAGTATCTTGGGTGAACATCGGATAATTGAGCTTATGTTGCATAGGTTTTCACTTCTGGATATAGTAGATAAGAAAATACAAAAAGATGAACTAAACATCGCTATAAAAGCAAAAAAGCATCTTTTAAATGATTTTGTATCACCGCCTAAAATAGAACAGTTAGCTCATCTATGTACTACAAATAAAACAAAACTAAATCAATCATTTAAAAAAGTATATAAGACCACTATCTCCAATTATATAAAAAAACTTCGTTTAGAAAAAGCAAATTTACTTTTAAGAGAACAGTACCTTACCATCGGAGAAATTTCAAAAAAAGTTGGCTATCAACATCAAGGAAATTTTTCAAAATTATTTTTTGAAGCTTATGGTGTTTATCCTAAGGAGTTATTAAAACAATAGTCAAAATTGCTAAAATAAAATTTCTCTTGTGCTAAAAATCTATTGAATTAGATTCTTTTTCTTATTATAATAATCAAAATTAAAAAAAGGAAGTTAGAATGTCAAGTACATTAACAATAGTAGCAAGAATTGAAGCGAAGATAGGAAAATTGGATTTAGTAAAGTCAGAAGTATTAAAACTCATCGAACCAACTCAAAAAGAAGAAGGATGCATCCAATATGATTTACACCAAGACAATGAAAAACCAGAGGTATTTATATTTTTTGAAAATTGGGAAAACCAAGAGTTATGGCAAACACATATGAAAAGTACTCATTTAAAATCTTTTATCGAAGCAACAGAAGGTTCTCTTGCAGAGTTAACAGTAAATCAAATGTCTAAAATTGGTTAAATTTCATAATATGTCAAATAAACAGTTAGAAAAACTACACTCTGTTCTAAATGATATCTCGCCCATATCCAATGAAACATGGAATAGAGTAAAACCATTTTTTCATCTCCATCGTTTAAAAGAGGGAGAATATCTCTTTAATGTTGGAGATATCGTCAAAGATTTTTTCTTTTTATCATCAGGCTTGGCTCGCTACTATTATCTGACAGAAGAGGGAAAAGAGTTTAACAAATCATTTGCTGTTAAAGAGGGGCATCTGCTTAGTAGTATATCTTCAGTTGTAAAAGATGAGCCTTCCCCATTTTCTGTAGAGATATTGTCCCCATTTGAGTGCCTATCAATTTCCTATAAAGATTTTTTGGCACTTGGTGACAAATATCAAGAGTGGAATCACCTAACAATTCGTATCTATGAAGCACTTGTTATAAAAAAAGAGTGTCGTGAAGCTGACTTTTTACTGCTTAATGCCACGCAGCGTTATGAAAAGTTTCTTAAAGAGTATGCTGAGGTTGTTGATGTTTTGCCAAATTATCATATTGCATCTTATCTTGGTATCACAGAGGTTGGGCTTTCTAGGATTCGGAGAACTCTAGGTTTAACATAGGTTAATGACAAATATCTTTTATCTGTATATAATCGTATAAAAAAGAAGAATATCATGCAACTAAAAATAGCCCAATTATCAGATATAGATGCAGTCCTAAAACTCCATGCAAAGTATCAAGTAGACACCATCAAAGAAGAAGATAAAAAAGATGGTTTTGTGACAACAGCTTTTACAAAAGAGCAACTTACAAAGCTGATAATTGAAGAACAGGGCTTGTTTATCGCTAAAGAGGGGGAAGTGGTTTTGGCGTATGTGATGGCTGCATCTTGGCAGTTTTGGTCTATTTGGCCTATGTTTGCACATATGATAAAAGATTTGCCAAACTTGGAGTATTTGGGACAAACATTGAGCGTGGATAACTCTTACCAATATGGTCCAATTTGCATAGATAAAAGTCTGAGAGGAACTTCTATGCTTCATGAGATATTTGAGTTTTCACTGAAATCAATGTCTAAACGATACCCTATTTTAGTGACTTTTGTAAACAAGGTAAATCCCCGTTCAGTGGAAGCACATCGGCGGAAACTAGGTTTGAAAGTTATACAAGAGTTTTCTTATAATGGCAATGAGTATTATGAGATGGTTTGTAGTACATCCAAGGAGAATAGGGCATGAAACGAATTTTAAAACCTCTTGTTTTTATATTTGTACTTTTATCAGTTTCATTTGTTTATATGATTGGGTCGGGTTTGATTGATAGAAGAAACCATGACAAGTTTTTTGCACCTGTAGAAGCTACATCTATTACTCTAAAATCAAATGAAAATAATATCTCAGGAACTTTCTATAACGGTGAAAAAGAGAAATCAGTTATTGCACTATTTCATCCACTTGGAGGTTCTCAACATAGTATGAAATCAAGAGTTAAGTTTTTACAAAAACATGGTTACTCTGTCATCTCAATAGATTTTAATGCCCATGGAAAATCAATGGGAGAGTACAATACTTTTGGGCATATCGAGAGTCAAAATGTTCAAGAAGTTTTTAGATATTTGAAACAGAGATTTCCAGAAAAAAAGATAGGAGCTATTGGTGTTTCACTTGGAGGGGCAAGCATACTTATGAGTGATGTAAACTTTGATGCGGTGGTCATTGAAGAGACATATGCAGATATCACTACTGCTATAGAAAATAGACTTTCGATGCAACTTGGTGAGTGGGCAAAATCTTTCTCATGGATGCTTACGATGCAACTACCTTTGAGATTGGGTATAGATGCAGAAGAACTTAGTCCAGAAATAGCGATAAAAACTATAAAATCTCCAACTTTTATCATCGGAGGAGAAATAGATAAAAGAGCCACTTTAAAAGAGACTATGAGGCTTTATAAAGCAATTCCTGAGAGTGTATATAAAGAGTTATGGGTAGTAGAAAGTGCACATCATACAAATTTTCATATTTTTGCAAAAGAGCAGTATGAGAAGAAAATTTTAGATTTTTTTGAGAAACATTTATAATAAACATCTCCAACTTTATGAGTTTTACAAGAAGTCTAATCTACACCTATACCCAATCCCCGAAATATTCTCAATAAAATTCCCTTGCAACTTTTTACGCAAAGAGCGAATCAGTGAGCGAAGTGCATCAATGCTCATGCCATCATTTGTCCAAATGAGGTTCTCTATCTCTTGGTAGGTGACTGCTCTTTGATGGTTTTTGACTAACAAATCGAGAAGTAAAAGTTCATTTTTAGTGAGTTTTATGATTTTTTCATTGATAATTAAAGTTTTGTTGAGAGTGTCATATATCTTGCCCTTAGATATCGTCATGATATTGTTAAGACTTAGGTGCTCATGTGCCAAAGATAGAGCCTCTTTTAGTTTGGCTGAGGTAATTGGTTTGATGAGATATTTGACAAGTTGTAGCTCCACGGCTTTTAAAAGGTACTCAGTCTCTGTGTGGGCTGTTGCGATGATGATAGGTGTGGTTTTGTCAGTTGTTCGGATTTTCTTTGCCATCTCTAAGCCATTCATTCTTGGCATTTTGATATCGGATATGATAATATCAGGCTTTTGTTTTTCATAGATCTTTAATGCTTCAAAACCATCTTTTGCATCTAAAACTTTAGAGCAAATACGACTGAGATATTCTACTGCATTTTGACGAATTAGCTCTTCATCTTCGACATAAAGAATGGTTAAGTTTAAAAAATCTTTTTTCATATTATGTTAAAAAATAGTGCAGCCTCTTCTTCATCGTTTGTCAAACCCTCTCTTTTAAAATCAGGGTCATTTTGGATTTTATCCTCGATAATAGTAGTGAGATGTTTTCTTGTCACTTCTCTAGCACTCACCATATCATCTATAAATATCAACGATGAAAATATAAAAGGCTCTTCTTTATGAAGACAAAATAGAGTCCCTTCACACTCTTTTTCTATGATATCTGATATGTCACGATTTTTGATGTTAAACTCATCCCCATGCCAACTCATATCTTCTAATTCACTATCACCTAAATCCATGATACCATCACTTGTTGTATCATCATAAGATGCATTTTCTAAGTTAAAACCTACTATTTCACCCCATGCTAAAGAAGCATCTATAGTAACGGTGTCAGAACTCTCAACTATCTTGTAGAATGTTCCAAAAATAGTTGAAATTCCTTTCTCTTTAGCTATTGCAAATGATGGTGCATGAATATCCATACTTCCTTTGAAGATAAATATATCAGATTTGTTGTACGGAGGATAAACTACTTCACCTAGATGCGTTATTCCAAAAGTTTTACCATTATTGATAGCCTGCATCAGAGACTTTTTTTCTACTGTAATACGCTCGTTTGCTACATTAAATTTTTTCACTATAATACTCTTTTGAATAATTTTTTAACAAGTATATCAAAAAAAGAGTGATTTTGTTTTAATTAGATAATGGAGTAAAACATGTATAAATTGAACTATTTTGTCCCAGCTGATGCAAAAGAGAAAACAAAACTTGCTCTTTTTGATATCGGTGTTGGAAAAATTGGAAATTATGAGTGTTGTTCATGGGAATCTTTAGGCGTTGGTCAATTTAAACCCATTGGTGATGCAGCCCCTTATATCGGTAAAACTGACCAAATAGAGCATGTTGGGGAGTACAAAGTGGAGTTAATTTGTAAAAATGAGTTGATACACAAAGCAATCAAAACTTTAAAAGAGACTCATCCCTATGAAGAGGTAGCTTATGAGGTTTTTAAAATGGAAGATTTTTAGTTGCCTAAAAGCATACCAAAATTCAAAGTCAAAAGTGTTTCTGCTCTATACCCATTATCCCTATGTTTTCTAAACTCTGGAACCATTTCTATAAAAAACCACTTATTAAATCGATGAAAATAACCAACACTACAACCAAAACTATCATGTTCAAATCGGTCTACATCATCATAAGAAGTTGTATAACTTGTTCTATATAAAATTCTATCGTTTAAACCTAAAATTTGATACAAAGTTATGTTGTGCTTGAGATAGATACTATCTTTAGATTCCCAATATAAGCTATTTTGTTGTCCTATCCAATAGTCAACTGTGATAGGTTTAAAAAACGAAACAGCAGATGATGCCGCAAATTTATTTTCATTGACATAATAGTAAAGTCCGTGGTTAAATACTGTCTCAAAATCTTTATAAAGATAACTTCTATCTATACCAAGCTTCGCATACAAGCCAAATGGAGAGCTAAGTTTAAAACTTAACTTTCCATAAGCTTTACTTTTTTTCTCTTTATAGAGATAGTATTTTAGCCCCACATGGAGTTTTGAATCATTGACAATATCATCATGGTCACTGCTTAGACTTTGATTATCTATCTGTTCATCATCTCTTTGGCTAAAGGTTAATTCCATTTTATCTTTAAGCTGAGGCAATACAATTTTACCCCTTAGCCGAAGTGCAACATCTGCTGAATCTTTTGTTATATTTTTAACTGATAGTATTACCTGTAGTTTATTTTTACTTATCTGTTTGTAATTGCTTCTATTTGTATCATTGTAGTCAGTTAGATAGCAGTCTATATTATTTAAAGTATCATAATAACCCATAGTTACTATTTTCCTATAATTATCAATCTCATTTTTTGTAGAATTAAAATCTGCAAAAAGTGGTAAGCTTATCAAAAGAGATAATAAAATTGCTCGCATATTTTTCCTAAGTCTGATCTGGGATGGTTATATATACATGATACTATATTATTCAATTAAAATTCTCATTTTTCCCTCATTTTTTTATGTCATAATTGTTCCCAAAGGAACTAAACATGAAAAAACTACTTTTATTATTAACCCCACTCATCATAACAGCCCAAATAATAGACCTAGACAAAATAGAAGTCAATGCCCAAAATGCATCTAACAAAAGCTTTATCATTCAAAAAGAGGGCTTTTTAAAATCCTCCCCGATGCAAAATCAAATCACGACCAAACAAGCTTTACAAATAGCAGGAACAAACGGCGACCCGATAAAAGCACTTAAATCTTTTGCAGGTGTTGTAAGCACAAATAATGACGATGGTAGTGAGCTTTATATACACGGTTCAAAACCAAGAGAAACACGATTTACTGTAAATCATCTTCCTATCGGGTATTTGTTTCATTTGGGTGGGGCTCATTCGGTTATCGCTCCTGAGATGACTGGGCAGATAGATGCATATCTTGGTGGTTTTGATGTTAGTTATGGGGCGATGGGTGCGGTTGTGGATATAACTCCAAAGTATCCAAGTGGTAGTAACTCTGGTCGGGTGCATCTTGGGATGTACGATGCAGATTTTGCATACGATGGGAAGATAAATGAAAATACAAATATCTTTATCGGAGCAAGACGGAGTTATTTTGATTTGATTGCTACTGAGATTTTGGATGAGTTGGATAGTGATGATGACGATAAGAGTAAGAAAACTACTTTTACCCTTTTCCCTCAGTTTTATGATGCACAGATGATTGTTACTCATACAAAAGGAGACCATGCATTTTCATTTGAAGCTTTGATAGCCAAAGATGAGATGAAACTTCATGATACGATGGAAAAGGACAAAGACCCAAAAGCTGTTGGTAAAATCAATACTAAAATAGACTCAAATACCATAGGGGCTAGATGGCAATACTTTGGGGAAAATGTCACTTCAAATACTTTGTTATATCAGATGCGAAACAAAGAAGATATAGCTCTGTTTGATGAAGATTATTTTATTGATACTACGATGACTGAAATTGGGCTTTACCATGAGAGTGTTTTCACACTTCCAAATCATAAACCAATGGTGGGATTTGAGTTAAAATCAGTCAAAGCACCGTTAAAAGCTCGTATCACTGCTCCAGATTTTGAGGATTTTGAAACTCCTGTAAGTCTGCAAGAAGTTGTATCTTTGGAGAAAACTTTTAAAGCTAAAAATTATACAGTTTTTGCACAAGATATTTGGGATATTAACTCTAAAAATCACTTTCGTTATGGGCTTCGGGCTTGGAGTACGGATTTTCAAGAGTTTGGGGCTGGAGTTGACCCAAGGATTGCTTATGTTTATGATTTTTCTGATGATTTGAGTGTTTCTATGGCTGTTGGAAAGTATTCTCAACTTCCTGAGACGCTTTTTGTTATTGATGGGTTTGGAAATCCTAAG
>JAOZKZ010000061.1 GCA_029935075.1 Campylobacterales bacterium | reverse complement strand
ACATTTTTAACACCTTCTGCATCGCCTGAAAGCCCAGTAAGTTTATCTTTAAGACCTGAAGTACGCTCACTATTTAGTAAAACATTTTCTATGATTTTCTGTAATTCATCTTTCGAGTTATGGAGTCTATTATTTGCAGATGAAATCTCTTTATCAGAGAGATCCATACCTTGCAAGGACTCATTTAGCATCTCTTTTACTTGATTCCCCAGTTGATGATTTTCAAGTAATTTATCTGTTAACTCTTTGTTTGAATTCATTACAATAATAGCTTGTTGCGTAGTTTGTGCAGCACTCATTGATGAGTCAAGTGAAACAGTTTTAGATTTTTCTATAACATTAGATAGTTTGCTAAAGATATGTTGTATATCATGAGCTATATGATTGACTTCAGAAGATGAATCCTCTTTAAAGTTTATTTTTTGTGATAAATCTACCGTCTCATCTTTTGCAGTTAGTCTAGAAATTTCTTCTAAAAGTTGCGTTACTTTTTTGGAAAAAGTGGTACCAATGATAAAAAGTACGATAAGACTTAAAATCATAATCACACCAGTATAAATGACCGTATAAGATGCACTTTCGCCTTTTTCGATGATAATTGCACCTTCACTTTTTGCATTTTTAAGGAGGGCTTGTGCATGGTTTAGCTCTTTGTCAAGAATGGCTATTTTTGTATTTGTCTGACCAATCATGTGAAGTAAACTGGTTTTATTATCTTTATTAAACTCTGATAGAGTATTGGCAAAAATTGCTGCATAGAGCATGTCTATTTGTACCATCAACTCCTGAACATTAGCTCTTGTAGGAATAGTTTTTAATGTTTCTGTTATATTTGTAATTTTGTCAAATGAATCTTTATAGTATGTGTATGCACCAAAACTTTTAACTTCTTCTGTGAATCCCTCTATAACTTCAAAAAGGTCACCCCCGATAATTTCAGTATCAATCCCTTCTTGGATGAGAGGTTTGATAGTATCAATCATCTCAACGGTATCAAGGTTCATTTTGATTTTTTGACTGACTGTTTCGATTTTTACAAAAACATCTTTAATCTCAGTTTGATTAATCTTTTGTACCTCTTGGATACTACTTGAGACTTTTTCATTGACTTCCCCAAAAAGTGAGGTAAGATTTAAAGTGCCATTTTTATAGTTTAAAAAACTTATAACTACTATAACAAACACAACAGCAGTTGCAACTGTGGTGGTAAGTAAACTTTTTTTAACAGATAACTCATTTAATGCAAACATTTTAATCCTTTGTAAGAAATATTAGATATATTCCATGTTGTCTTACAAGAGAAATCGTGATAATAAAGAAAAACTTTAGGAATTTTAAATTTATTTAGTTGAAATAAGGATTATGTGTAGAATTGAAACATCATGCGTTAAGTGCATGATGTTTCGGGGTTATTTAGATAGGTAAAACTCTGATACTCTCATCAAGTTTCTCTTTTAAAACGGCTTCGATGGCATAAAGTGTACCAGTAGAGCTACTCGCACATCCATTACATGCTCCTAAGTATCTGATATAGATATCGATGTTTTCACCGTTTTCTTTGATGTCAAGGACTTCCATATTTCCACCGTCCATGATAAGCATTTGTCTGATGTTCTCATCAAGAGTAGCTTCAACGCTTTTTAGTTTTTGAACTAAAGTCATCTGTGCAAATGCAACATCTCCACCAATTGCTTCGGTATCAGCTGAAGTTTTAACACTCTCAGCTGCCATCTCATTTCTAACCTCTTTCAAGATATCAACAAGATAATAATCCTTCTCTTCATGCCCGCCAGGCTTGATACATGACTTACAAAATGCACCTGCTTTGGTGTAGTCTGTGATTTGCTCTATCGTTGTCAAGTCATTTAGTTTGATAACTTCTTTAATGGTTCCAAGACTTACTCTTGCACATTCACAAACGATAATCTCATCTTCAAGAGAGTCAAACTCAACTCCAAGATACTGAGATGCTGCTTTTTTGATAACATCATAAGCCATAACCGAACAGTGCATCTTTTGAGGTGGAACTGCTGGTGTTTCAGGGTTATCACGCATTGCAAATTCAACATCAATGTTTGTAATTTTTACCGCTTCTTTTACAGTTTTTCCAATAGTAAGCTCTGCCATGACATCAGAACTCGCAATGGCTGTACCACAACCAAAACTTTTAAATTTTGCAGTTTCGATAATGTTTGTCTCTTCGTTTACAATCCAGTAAAGACGCACTGCATCTCCACAACTCTCAGCTCCAAAGTCAGCAACGATAAGTTTACCGCCAGCTTTCTCTGCATCTTCTTCTGTAATCTCACCCATATGTATTGGGTGATTCATTCTATCTTGTACTTTTTGGCTGTATTCGTCCCAAATGGTACCGCCTACTAAACTATCAAATCCCATTTTTAATCCTTCTTATAATTCACTTTTGTGGTTTTTAGGTGTATAAGCATATGAACTTGAAATACCCCTCAATCTTTTAACCGCTTCATTTACAACCCCAATGGTATAATCAATTTCGTCTTTGGTTGTAAATCGGCTCAAACTAAACCTAATCGCCGTATGTGCTAAATCAGCTTCTGCACCGATAGCTTCCATAACTGGATTTGAGTCCAGATTTTCACTCGCACATGCACTTCCTGTACTTGCACCAATGCCTGCTTTGTTTAAATCCCAAAGCATGGACTCACCTTCAACACCACGAAAACTTATAAGCATCGTGTTATCTGTTCGGTGTTCTCTAGGTGTAACAACAAATGTATCTGCTATCTTTAATAACTCATCTTCAAGATGGTCTCTTAACTCTTTTACATCAGGCATATCAAAGTCAATTGCATCAACTGCCAGCTCCATAGCTTTTCCCATACCGATAATTCCTGGAACATTGAGAGTTCCACTTCGCAAGCCTCCCATATGTTCTCCACCATGAAGAAGAGGAATAAGCTCTTTACCTTTTTTCATAAAAAGTGCACCAACCCCTTTAGGTCCATGAAACTTATGTGCTGAAAATGTCAGATAATCTATATCTAACGCTTGCATATTTATCTTTATCTTTCCGATAGCTTGAACTGCATCAGTATGAAAAAGAACACCTTTTTGTTTACAATAAGCACCAATCTCTTCAACTGGAAAAATTGCTCCAGTCTCATTGTTTGCCCACATAATCGAAACTAATGCAGTTTTTTCTGTGATAGAGTTTTTAAGGTCTTGAAGCGTAATTAAACCTTCGCTATTTATAGGAAGATAAGTTACCTTTACACCTAATGACTCCATAAACTTAGCAGTTGCAATAATAGAAGGGTGTTCCACTTCTGAAACGATAATATGATCTTTTCTACCAGATAATATATACTCAAAATAGATACTTTTAATGACCCAGTTATTACTCTCAGTAGCACATGATGTGATGACTATACTATCTTCTTTAGATGCGTGTATACCTGCATAAATCTTCTCTAAACCTGTATTTAGATCTATATGTGTATCACTTGCAAATGAATGTAGAGAGTTTGGATTCCCGTAATATTGTGAAAAAAATGGATCCATAGCATTTTTAACTTGTGGATCCACAATTGTTGTTGCATTATTGTCTAAATAGACTCTCATATATTCTCCAATTTTTAATTAAGACTAAATTTGTCCTAATTGTACAATGCAGTAGATTAAAAGGGACTTAAATCGTCAATCCTTGAAGTTTATCTAAAGTTTGTGTAAATTCTTCACATATAATAGGGCTTTGCTTTAAAAAGTCATACATGGCTTCTTTTTTATTGATTGCTTCATCAAGTTCGGGGTCATTACCTTTAGTGTACGCTCCTATTCGGATTAGAACTTCATTCTCTTTTAGTAGTGAAAACATTCTTTTAAACTTCATGGCATGTTGTTGATGTTCTTCACTTGTTACATCATTCATAACCCTAGAAGCACTATTTAAGATGTTTATAGGCGGATAGATGCCAAAATCAGTCATTTCACGACTAAGCACGATATGTCCATCAAGGATACTTCTCGATTGGTCAGCTATCGGGTCGCTCATGTCATCCCCCTCGATAAGGACTGTGAAAAATGCGGTGATTGATCCTTTACCTTCTTCTTTTCCAGCTCTTTCCATAAGTTGTGCCAATATTGTCAAAGAAGAGGGCGGATAACCTTTTGAGGTAGGAGGTTCTCCAAGAGAGAGCCCAATTTCTCGTTGTGCCATGGCAAACCTAGTGATAGAATCCATGATGAAAAGAACATCTCGACCTTGTTCTTTAAAATATTCAGCAACACTCATAGCGGCAAAGGCACCATACTTTCTCATCAAAGAAGAATCATCACTTGTGGCAACAATCATAACCGTATCCGTTAAATCTCCGCTAAGGTTTTTATGGATAAATTCAGGAATTTCACGCCCTCTCTCCCCAATAAGTGCAACTACTTTGACAGGTGCTTGACTACCTCGCACGATCATCCCCATGAGTGTTGATTTTCCTACTCCACTTCCAGCAAATATACCAACTTTTTGCCCCACACCCGTTGTTAAAAGTCCATCGATAGTTTTCACACCAACAACAAAAGGCTCTTCAATCATCCCTCTTTTCATCGCATCAATTGGTTTTTTTATAATAGGCATTTTTGTTTTTTTGCCCCGTATTGCCCCTTTTGAGTCGATAGGATTCATAAGTGGGTCAACAACACGACCAAGGATTTCATCTCCTACATCGATAGCAAGACCCTCTTCATCAATGTAAACTCTATCTCCTATCTTCATACCCTCCACAAAACCAAAAGGAGAGACAGAAAATTCATTTTTATGAAGTTCTGTAACCATGCCAAGTTTCTCTTCTCCATTTGTTTGGGAGACGATTTTAACAATATCACCGATACTTGGAGAGAGACCAGTGATAACTATATTTGCAGCATTGATTTTTTCCACCATGCCAAAATGAACTTCTATTTCTTGGTGTTGAATTTTGTTTTTAATGTCGGCTAGTTTCATTAAAACCTAGTGGATTGCGGTGCATTGATAATATTAAAAAACTCACTCCGTGTTTTTTCTTGTAAAAACATCCCTCTTAACGCTGAGGTAGTAGTCGTAGAGTTTACTTTTTCAACGCCTCTCATCTCCATACACATGTGTCTTGCTTGTATCACAACACCAACACCTTTGGGCTCTATTACTTCTCTTAATGCATCTGCAATTTGTTCTGTCATTTGCTCTTGGATTTGTAATCGTCTGGCAAATACTTCTACCATACGAGGAATTTTTGAAAGACCTACAACTTTTCCATCAGGGATATAAGCAACATGGGCACGACCAATGATAGGGAGTAAGTGATGTTCACACATGGAGTAAAATTCGATATCTTTGATAAGCACCATCTCATCATTCGAACTCTCAAACAGTGCTTCGTTTAGTACAACTTTTGGATCTTGTTTGTAGCCTTTAGTCATAAATTCAAAAGCTTTATAGACTCGTTCGGGGGTTTTTATCAGACCTTCTCTGCTTGGGTCTTCTCCAATAATGGTAAGCATGTTCTTAACTGAATTTTCAAATAGTGTTTTATCGTCCATAAGTATCCTTGTATTCAATGACACCCATGATAGCAAAATTTTTTAAATACGAATTAATCCCAATATAAAAAGAGCTAATCCAGCAATTTCAATCGCCACATATCTAGGCGTAAATAAAATTTTATACTCTTCACTTGCACTATGTCTAATTTTTCTCATCCTTTACCTCCTATACTTAAAATATATCGACCAAAGTCAGAGAAACTTTACCCTAATTCATAACTTATATAAGAGAAATTTATGCTAAAATAACGGTTGAATTTTAAAGGAGTCCACAATGACAAAATATCTTTTAGCTATTGATGCAGGCACAGGAAGTGGTCGTGCTGTACTTTTTGATACAAAGGGTAAGCAGATAGCAGTTTCTGGTGAAGAGTGGACTCACATGTCAGAAGAAGATGTTCCACATTCTATGGGATTTGATTATGGAAAAAATTGGGAATTGATTTGTAGATGTATAGAAGAGGTGACTAAAGAGATTGAGGTTGATGATATTCTCTCTGTCAGTGCGACTAGCATGAGAGAGGGAATTGTACTTTATGATGATGAGGGGAAAGAGCTTTGGGCGGTTGCAAATGTAGATGCAAGGGCAGGAGTTGAGGTAAAAGAACTTAAAGAGAAATTTCCAGGAATTGAGGAAGAGTTTTATGCTCTTAGTGGACAGACTTTTGCACTTGGTGCACTTCCACGGCTTTTATGGGTAAAAAAACACCGACCTGAAATTTATGAAAAAACAGCCAAAATCTCTATGATAAGTGATTGGATTTTAGCAAAGCTTAGTGGCGTGATTGTAAGTGATCCTTCAAATGCTGGAACAGCTGGTGTTTTTGATCTGCAAAAGCGTGATTGGATGCCTGAAATGGCTAAAAGAGTAGGGATAAAATCAGATATTTTTCCATCTTGTGTTGAGACTGGAACGGTGATAGGTGAAGTTAAAGACAAAGAGAGCGTCTTGCCTATCGGGACAAAAGTAGTTATGGGTGGCGGTGATGTTCAGCTAGGAGCTGCTGGGCTTGGAGTTGTGGAAGAGGGTGAAGTTGCAGTTTTAGGTGGTAGTTTTTGGCAACAAGTTGTAAATATAAAAAATCCAAAAACCCCACGTGATATGAGTATCCGTATCAATCCACATGTGATAAAAGGTTTGAGTCAAGCTGAGGGGATAACCTTTTTTAGTGGACTTGTTATGCGATGGTTTCGTGATGCACTTTGTGAGAGTGAAAAAGAGTTTGCTGCAAAAAGAGAAGTTGATACTTATGTAATTCTTGAAGAGATGGCAAAAGATGTACCTGTTGGTTCTTATGGAATACTTCCGATATTTTCAGATGTCATGAAGTATGGGAGATGGTATCACGCTAGTCCCTCTTTTTTAAATTTAGGACTTGACCCAAAGCGTTACAATAAAGGTTCTATGTTTCGATCATTGCAGGAAAATGCATGTATAGTAAGTGCTGAAAATTTGGACAATATTGAGAAATTTACGGGAATTAAAATTGATACTATAGTTTTTGCTGGAGGTGCCAGTAAGGGAATATTATGGCCTCAAATTTTAGCGGATGTGACAGGAAAAAAAGTTAAAATTCCTGAAGTAAAAGAAGCTACAGCTTTAGGTTGTGCGATAGCCGCTGGTGTGGGTGCTGGAGTTTATGAGAGTATTGAAAAAGCTGCAAAAGAGATTGTAACATGGGATAGGTCTTGTATCCCAAGTCCTGAAAACCATGAACTCTACAAAAAGATAAGAGAAAAATGGAAGATTGCGTATGAGACTCAACTTTCACTTGTTAATCAAGGGGTAACTGAGTCAATGTGGAAAGCACCAGGATTGTAAACAAATATTTTATATAGATAGCATATAATATTAAATATATTTAATATTATGGAGTGTTATATGTTTACATTTAAGGTAGTTGATGATTCTGAGCTTATGGAAGAGATTTTTAGTTTTCGTTATAAAGTTGCACATGAGGAATTAAATCGTATTAGTGCAAATAAAAAGAGACAAGATGTTGATGTTTATGATAGATATTCTATACATTTTGCAGCTTTCGACAATAAAGGAAAAATCTGTGCAACTACTAGATTTATAGTTAATTCTCCGATTGGTTATCCTACAGAAAATAATTTGCAGTTTGAATTAGATGCAAAGAAGAAAGAGAGAGATAAACTTTCAGAAATTTCTAGAATTTTCATCTCTAAAGAAGTTCGAGGGATTAAAAATACGAAAATTATTATAGATAATTTTATTGAACTTATTTATGCTTATATAAGGTTGTATCAAATTGAGTATATATATGGTGCTTTAGAGATGACTTTTTTGCGACTTTTACAAATATTAAAGATAAATTATCAAGTTATTGGGGAGGGTGCAGAGTATTCAGGTTTTCGTTATCCATGCCTTTTGACAGTAGAAGATTTGGTACAAGATAATACGCGTCTTTTAAAACTATAAAATTAAAAAATATTTTATTATTGTCGATTTACCTTTATAATTTTTTAGAAAGGTTATTAATGCTCGGTTTTAACAAATTTTTCATAGGTTCTTTCTTTTCTCTAGTTGCATTAAATACCTTATATGCACAAAGTAGTTATACTCATTTATTAAAATCAATAGGTGATGAGTTACAAACTTACGAAAAAACAGCAACTCAAACTAAGAAAAATGAGCATTATCAACCCTATATCGTTTCTGTATTAGAGGGTGAAACAATAATGAAATTGGGATTTGTCACTCTTGAGGATGCTTTGGGGATTATTCCAGGTATTGATATTTCTTCTGACAATTTAGACTATAAATCAGCAACATTTAGAGGTTCCAATCCTATAGCATTTGGACAATCAAAGCTATTTATAGATGGTGTTTTAGTAAATAATGTTTATTTTGATGGATATTCAGAGTATCTTGATATGCCGGTAGAGTTGATTAAAAGAATAGAAGTGATAAGAGGTCCAGGAAATGAAGGGAATGAAGTTGCTTCTTATGCTGGCTCTATCAATATTATTACCTATGCTGAAGATTTGAGTGAAAGTGGTTTAGTATTTGCAAAGATTGGTTCAGATAAGTTTCGCTCTGGTGGCTTTAGAAAGGGATATATAAAAGAAGACTTTTCTCTTTTTACTGATTTCTCTTATCAAGAACATGATAAAAATATTTACTCAAATAGTGATGCTTTTAGATCTGGTATCTATAATCTTCAAACACCATTTTATACGATAGATAATAGTTCTCTTTCAGCTTCTGCTGATGTTCCTTTGTGGCTGAAAAACTACTCTCTAGGTTTGAGTATGCACTATAAAGACTTATCATTTAAAGGGAGAATATATCAATATCAACATGGAGCATCTTTTGGGTTTAACTATTCTATCCCTCAAGACAATGATTCATTGAAGTTTCCAAATCACTATGGAGAATTTGCATATACAAAAGAGTTTGATAAAGTTAAAGTTGTTGCAAAAATTGGTATGAAATATAATAGTATTGAAAGTGAAGCAAAATTAGCTCCAAATGGACTTACTCTTCCTCAAATAAGTAATCCTACACAAACTGTTGTATTTCCTGATGGCATGTATGGAGTGCATGAAGCCAAGCAGAGGAGCTTTTATCATGGAGTTGATATTTTCCATGATGGTATAGAGCATCATCAAATTAGTGCAGGTTATTATCTTTCTAAAATAGATACAACCAAAGTTATCTCTAAAATTACCAATCTTGATACGGGTATTGGTTTTGTAGATTATACCGATACACTTCCATTTTTTGATAAAGATGCCTCACGAGAGACATATATTTTAACATTGGCGGATAAATATGATTATAGTGATGTATTGCAACTCTTATCAAGTGTAAGTTATGAAAATAATACGCACATCAATGCTCAAATAAATCCTAAATTTTCTTTGGTTTATCATACAAAAAAAGATAATATTTTTAAGATGCTTTACGCAACTTCACATAGAACACCCTCATGGCAGGAACTTTATACACTAAATAACCGAGCACGAGTTGGAAACAAAGATTTAGAAGCAGAGCGTATACATACATTTGAAGGTGCTTATATCAAACACTTCTCACATGATAGTTTTGTACAAGCTACACTTTTTTACCTTATCAATCAAAACCAGATACACAATATTGCAAAAAATAATCAATATGTAAATAGTGATAAAGATAATCATCTATATGGTGCTGAGGTAGAATATAAAGGAAAGCTCACCCCTGATGATAGTATTTATCTCAACCTTTCATATATAAATGGTCAAAATAGTTATGACCAAACGCTTAGTCAAGTATCCCATCTGCTTCTTAAAGGATACTATATTTACAACTTGCAGGAAAATTTATCTTTGTCTACAGTTGTAAAATATAGTACTCCTAAGCATCGGCTAAGTTATGATAATAGAGATGATGTTGCAGGTCATACCACCATAGATAGTACTTTAAGTTTTTACAATTATTCAGATAAATATAGAGTAAGTTTTGGGATTAAAAATATCTTAGATAAAGATCTCTCATATATCTCCAAGCCTTATACCTATGAAGAAGATTATCCAATTTCTGGAAGAAGTTTTGTATTAAGCTTCTCAAAAGAGTTTTAATCATGAAAAGATTTTATTTTTTACTCATTTTGTTTCAAATGACACTCTTTGGGTATGAGTATGATAAGTTGTTGCTTAAAGCTCAGGCAAACATCTTTCCAAAGCTTATTTTACTCGATCAAGATATCTCTAAAAAAGTCATAGATAAAGAGATAGTTTTTTGCATCGTGTATCATCCAAGTGATCGAATAAAATCAATACAGATTAAAAAGATGATAGAAGATAAATTTGGAGATTTATTGGAGGATTATAAATTAAACATCGTTTTAAAACAGTTTGATGAGATGAAAGATGATGATAAATCAACTGCCTATTATATCTTGCAGGGAGTTTCTAAGAAAGTAAAACAGGTATGTGATATTGCTCAAAAAAGAAAAGTACCTACTTTTGTTTATGAGCCTCTTTATTTCAAAAATGGTGCTTTACTCTCCTTGGCAATGCATAATGAATCTACAATATATCTCAATAAAAAAGTACATAAATCATACGGTATCAACTTTGTAGATATCTTTTATCAAATTGTAAGGTTTTCAAATGATTAAATTTCAAAACTCGCTCTCTAGAAAAATTCTTTTTGTGATTGGAATATCTTTTTTAGTACTTAATATATTTCTTTATGGAAGTATAAATCTTTTAAATAAACAGACTTTTTATGAGCTTGAAGGGGAAAAAGCAGATCTGATTGTTAAAAATTATGCACCTCAGATGGCGATGCAACTCTATCTTGGCATGGAAGAGAAGCTTGTTGGTTTGTCGGAACAGATTTTGAAAAATGAGAGTGTATTAAAAGTAAGTATCTTTAATAGCACAAAACTTGTCTTAGAAAAAGCAAAGTTAAATACTGTAGATGGTATTAAAGTTTTTACACCGATTTATAAGCCAAACAGTGATATAGCGGCTGGAATGTTACAAATTGTCTATTCAACCAAACAGTATGAAGCCTTGATGTATAAGTATCTAATGCTTATGGCTCTTGCTATGGTAGTTGTTGTATTCATTTTCTTATCACTTAACAGATACATAAAAAAATTGTTAAAGCCTTTAAAAAATTTAGCAAATATGCTCAGAAACTATTCTCCTGAAATTGATATGGATATTCCTTATTTAGATGAAAAAAATGAGATAGGTCTAATCTCAAATGCACTTAATACTTCCCATCAAAAAACACTTGAGTACGCAACAAATCTACAAAGTCTCAATGA
>JAOZKZ010000226.1 GCA_029935075.1 Campylobacterales bacterium | reverse complement strand
GAGACAGTATCGCATGTCGGTTTGAGATGTGGGATTATGCCACGAAGCTTGGTTACAATAACCCTATCTTAGGTGTAGGAACTGGAGATAGTAACTCTGAAATGAGTCTACTTTTAGGCAGCAACGAGTATAAAAAACTGTTTTCTGATTGTGGATTGGGTATGAGATATCTGTTTAATCCACATAATAATTTTATACTTTATTTTATGCTTTTTGGAAGTTTTGGTTTGATACTGCTTATTTTTGTTTTTATCTATCAATTTAAAATTGCACATAGTCAAAAATCACTACCTATGACTATGTTGCTTTCGGTAACAGTTATTGGGATGATGACATCTTCTCCTATGTCTGTTCATGTTAAGTATATGTTTTTCTATGCTTTTGTTTTAACCATACTCTATTTGGATAGTAAATCAAAAAATTGTAATGCTGTTTAACTCATACGAATTTATATTTATATTTTTACCCTTAACTTTTTTTCTCTATTTTTACTTTCTTAGGCATGTATCTGAAAAATCAAGTAAGGTTTTTTTAGTAGCAGCATCGTTGTTTTTTTATAGTTGGTGGAGTATTATTTATCTTCCTATTTTAGTTGGAAGTATTATATTTAATTTTTTATTGGGAAATGTCCTCAGTCGTAGTGGTAAAAAGATATTTCTTATATTTGGAATTTTTTCAAACTTAGCACTTCTTGGATATTTTAAATATGCTGATTTTTTTATAGAAAATGTTAACTATGCTTTTGATGCTTCTTTTGGACTTCTTCATCTAACCCTTCCTCTTGCGATATCTTTTTTTACATTTCAGCAAATTGCTTTTCTTGTAGATAGTTATAAAAAAGAGGCTAAAAATCATGATTTTTTAAATTATTCTGTATTTGTGACTTTTTTTCCTCAACTTATAGCAGGACCTATTGTCCATCATAAGGAGATGATGCCACAGTTTGCAGATAGTGAAAATAAAAGTATAAATCATTACAATATTGCAAAGGGACTATTTGTTTTTTCTATAGGATTATTTAAAAAAGTGGTTATCGCAGATGGATTTGCTAAGTGGGCAAACTCTGGATTTGATGTGGCTGAGAAATTGAGTTTGGTTGAGGCATGGATAACGAGTTTATCTTATACTTTTCAACTCTATTTTGATTTTAGTGGTTATGCAGATATGGCGATAGGTATTGCTCTGCTTTTCAATATAAAACTCCCTATCAACTTTAACAGCCCTTACAAAGCAACCAACATTCAGCAGTTTTGGCAAAGATGGCATATTACTTTGAGTAGATTTTTAAAAGATTATATCTATATACCACTGGGTGGAAATAGGACTGGGAGTTTTCAAACTTATAATAACTTGATGATTACTTTTATTCTTGGCGGTATCTGGCATGGGGCTGGTTGGACATTTCTTTTTTGGGGTATTTTACATGGACTTGCATTGGTTGTTTATCGTCTTTGGAGCAAAGTGGGTATCAGATTATGGCGATGGCTGTCATGGCTTATTACCTTTAACTTTGTAAATATCGCATGGGTATTTTTTAGAGCACGTGAGTGGGATGATGCATTTAAGGTTTTAGGAGCAATGTTTAGTTTAGAGTATGTTGTTTTGCCTCATCAATTGGCTTCGGTGTTATCTTCACTTAGTGAGAATGGTGTTGTATTTGGTAAGTTTGAAAACATGGTTGATCGTGGTGAAGCGATGGCTTTTGTAGTGGTTGGTTTTATCATTGTGCTTGGATATAAAAACTCTATGGAAAAATTAGAGACATTCCGCCTTACAACAAAAACTGCACTCATTTCAAGTTTGATGTTTATATCTGCTGTTTTATCACTTAGTAAGATGAGTGAATTTTTGTATTTTAATTTTTAAGGGGATTTTGTGGATGCACGGGTATGGCTAAAAACTTGGTTTAAACTGTTTATCATTGTTATGCCGATTGTTGCTATCATCAACTATGCAATTGATCCATTTTGGTTGTTTAAACACGCTCATAAGCTAAATTCTATTCAAAAACCTTTTAATGAGAGACAGCAAAAAACTAACCATATCTATTTCAATGGCATGGAAAAATATGATGGGATATTGTTAGGAAGTAGCCGGACAACTTACATCAATCAAAATGACTTTGGAACTATGAATATTTATAACTATTCATCAAATAGTGGTCGTCCTGTTGAGTTTAAAGGCTTTATTGATTTTGCACAAAAATGCAATGGCAAAGATTTAAAATATATTATCATTGGTGCTGATTTTTTTGCTACAGATATTCTGTTGATTGTAAAATCTGAAGATCCTCAGTTTTATATCGATACTGTTGAACAATTTGCCTATAAATATAAAACTTTACTCTCCTTTTCTGCACTTAAAGAGTCATTTAAAAATATCTCTTCTAGTATAAAAGGGAAAGTTCGTGTCTATTATGATAGAGAAAATGTAAAGTATAGACCTAGAAAGTCAGATGAAAAAAGAGTCAAAAGTTATAACTCAAATATAAAGAGTAGGACAGATGCTTTTAGTGATAAAAACTATGCTTATGATGATAACTATATCAAGAGATTAAAAGAGATCAAGCGTTTAAATCCCAATACAAAATTCATCATTTTTACCTCACCGATTTCAGCAAATCTGTTGGTATCTATCCTCAAAAACCATGACAGAATGGATGAGTTTGAGAGGTGGCTAAAAGAGATGATTGAAGTTTTTGGAGAAGTGCATCATTTTATGACTATCAATAGTGTTACACAAAATCTTAAAAATTATAGAGATGCGGAACACTACCATGAAAATATTGGAAGACTATTGGCAAATAAAATTGCAGGGGTAGATAATAATAGTACTGAGGATTTTGGAATTATATTAAATAGGGATAATATTGATGATTATCTTCATAAGTTTAAAAAGCAGATTTAAATCTTTTTTTATTTTGCAAATATTTTTGATGCTCACCATGGAAGTAAAAAAGTTGTTCGATTGCAAATATTTCGTCTATACCTGAAATTTTTGCATACATTTTGGCAATGTTTTCTGTATCTTTATCTATTGCAGAAAAACGAGAGAGATTTTTAAATCGTAATTTATCATCAAACTTTATAAATTTCATACGATTTACATCAACTATACTAAAATGATATATCCCATTTTCCTTTTTAACCAATACATTTCCCGGTGAATAATCGATATGATAAACACCTTTTTGATGCAACTCATAAGAGAACTTTACAAACTCTTCAAATATAACATCTCTATCTTCAAAAGCACTATCTTTTAAAACATCTCTTATCTCAAAATCATAATCAAAAAGTTCACAGATGTAAAAACTCTCTTTTAAAAGAGGAGTAAAAAACTCAATATAAGAGATAGGGGTTGGAGTATTGATATCAAGTTCAATTAATTTTTGTGCATTTAAAAATGAGCGTTTTGCTTTGGAATCTCTGATAAAACGATAGGCAAATTGGTTGATGAAGTTTGGTATCTTAAATGATTTTACAACTACCTTTGTATCTTGATGTTCTATGATTTTGATGATATTTCTTTTAGCTGTTATCA
>JAOZKZ010000060.1:7613-11361 GCA_029935075.1 Campylobacterales bacterium | reverse complement strand
AAGTTTTGCTATTTCACCTTTTTTAAGATTTAACTTTTTTATCTTATGTACTTTAAGACTACTCTTACCAACTTTAGTTCGAAAATGAACAATATAATCTATTATCAAACCCTCCTCTTTTTGAGCCTCTATCTCAAAAGAAAACTCCAAAGCCTCGCCTATCTTGACAAGTTCTGAAAAGAGTTTAAATCCTTGAACTTTGATAGAGGGATTTGGACGGTATCCTAAAAAAATGAGTGTCTGTTCATGTCCACTTTTTATAAGTGAACGCAGAGCATGATTGATGATAAACTCCATCTCTTTTGGTTCTTGCTTTTGTGAGTTTTTCCACCTTTTTAAAGTATCAAGCACCAAAGTTGCATCTTTTTTAGAGATATCATTTAGATGATTTGCAACTGAGCGAGTTACAAAACGGGCTTTATCTTGATAAAGGTTATCTAAAATTGGCAAGTTATCGTGATAATCAATATTTATCTTTTTAGCCCAAGGAAGCACTAGACGAAGCCCCTCAGATGCAAGCCGTCTTTGATGATAATTCTCTGAGCGTGAACAAGCCTCCAACATGGCATAAGTCTCTTGTGGAAATTTATTGATAAAATCCCGTATAGCAAACTCCACAGAAAACCGCTTTGTCATCTCTTGTAATGCACTTAGTGAAAAATTAAGATGCTCTTCACAGCACCCAAATTGTGCCACAAATTCACTATAAGGAGCGTAGATAAAATCTCCAAAATCATCATCACATTTTGTTGGGTCAAGTTCAGGTGGTTGGGCTTTTAAAAGTATATTTATCGCTTCTTGAAAATCATCAGGTAGGTACTTAGATAACATATCTCGTATGTGAAATATACGCTCTTTTAATTCAAGAGAAGCAAACTTTTCCACCGTCTCTTTTTCAAAGCTCTTTTGCTGAAACTCCTCATAAACAACTTTAATTTCACAAGCAATTTTATTTACTTTTCTTGCATTAAATAAGTCATCTTTCATAGAGTATTTTTCAGACATCTTCTTTCCTATATCGTGGTTTAGAGTTTTTAAATTTCATTTGAAATTTTACCATCTTTTCAAAAGGATTTAAAAACTTCTCTAAATCATTATCACAAATAGCCTCTAAACCTTGGTTTTGCAATATCTCCAACAGACACAAAGTTGACTCCATGGTAGAGAGTGCTTCAGCAAATGGTTGGCGTTTAAATTTATACGCTGAATTTTTAGTGTGGGTAAATGATACTTTAGGAAGGCTATGAAGATTTGTACTCTGACGAAGCATAGGTTTAGCACTGTCCCATGTAGCATCTATGATAAAAACTACTAATTGTCTATCATTGAGTTCAAGTTTTTCTTCATTGATACATATACTATCTTGGGCTGGAAAAAGTATCGTACAGTAGTTTTTTGGATCACTTAGAAGTGTGTTAACTCCGTTATGATTTGAAAAATCCACACCTACAAAAAGTTTTGAATTTTTAAGTGAAATATGCGTCAAACGACCTGTATTATTTTTGATATATTTAAACTCTTTGGGATGCATAAGGATAATAAACTTCGTATTTGTATCTATAGGTTTAATGTCATGGCAAAGGCATGAGCTTTGGGGTCGGTTGCAAGCATAACACATTTGGCGGTAATTCATGAGGGTATTTTAATCTAAATTCTATAAAATACCCTCATGAATAAATCACTAATCACAAATGCAGTCTCTGCACTCATAATCCTTCTCTCATTTATCACTCCTCAAAGCATATCTCATTATGTTCTTTATGCTGGGCTTTTTGCACTTTCAGGGGCTTTGACAAACTATCTTGCCATCCACATGCTCTTTGAAAAAATACCCTTTCTTTATGGCTCAGGTGTAATAGAGTTAAAATTTGAAGCCTTTAAAAAAGCTATCAAAGATATGATGATGAAACAGTTTTTTACCCGTGAACAACTTAACAACTTCTTTGCCAAAGAAGAACAAAAAATAGACCTCGCACCCCTTGTTCAAAGTGCTGATTTTGCTCCTGCATTTGATGCTCTAACCAAAACAGTTATGGAGTCTCAATTTGGCAACATGCTTAACATGTTTGGAGGAGAGAGTGCCTTGGAAAATTTACGAGACCCATTTAGTAAAAAACTAAAATCCGCCGTTACAAAAATAGTCAGTAGCGATACTTTCAAAGCCCAAATGGATCACCATCTTCAGCACTCCTCACTTAGCGATGATTTGATAGACTCTATAGAAAAGATAGTAGAGAGAAGGCTCGATGAACTCTCCCCTAAAATGGTCAAAGAGATGATGCAAGATTTGATGAGAGAACATCTTGGCTGGCTTGTGGTTTGGGGTGGGGTTTTTGGTGGTCTTATTGGGTTGGTAAGTTCACTCTTAGTATAGCCCTATATTAGGTTATACTAAGATATTGGAAAATTTAGTTTAATATTTCCCAATGTCCTCTAGTTCCACCAACTCTTTGTAAGACACCTTGCTCTTTTAGCTTTGCTAGATTTTCTTCAATCTTTCTTTTTGAGATACCAACAATGTCAGATAATTTTGATGCAGATAGTTTATTATCAAGTTGAATCTGTTCAATTATCATTTGTTGATTATCAGTTAGATTACCGACTCTATTACCGACCTTATTGCCGACTGTATCTATGGCTTCTAAAATTGACTGAAGTACAAACTCTATAAATAGTGTACTTTCTCCATCCGTTCCACACTCTTCAAGAGCTTTATAATACTCTTTTTGCTTATCTCTAATGATGCTTTCAATAGGGATAACACTAAAGTAATTATTCCAGTTATAAAGAATCAAACTTTGCCAAAACCTACCCATTCTTCCATTTCCATCTATAAAGGGGTGGATAAACTCGAATTCATAGTGAAATACACTACTCACAATTAAAGGATGTTCGTCTGTCGTACTTAACCAATGAAACAAATCACTCATAAGTTTTGGAATTTGTCCATTTGGAGGAGATACATGAACAACACCATCTTTCCCACCTACTCCAACATCACTTGTTCTGTATGTTCCAGCAGTTTTTAGAAGCTCATCCATTAGAATTTTGTGTGATTTTAAAAGCTCTTGTTCATCTTTATAATTTAAATCACCAAGTTGTTTATATAAAGCAATAGCACCATTTGCTTCTGCAATTTCATCAACTTTACCTAAAACTCTCTTACCTTCAATAAGTGCAGTAATTCTCTCTTCATCAAGAGTGCTTCCTTCTATCTGAAGTGTCCCTGTAATGGTTCTAATTTGATTAACTTTTCTTAACATTGGAAGAGTAGATGATGAATCAATTGCTTCAAATTTTCCAATATTTAAACTGATTTGACTAATTAGATCAATTATTTTAGTAGTGATCTTAAATGGTGGTGTATAATTCATTTATTACTCTTTTAAATCTTAATCTTGATTGTAGCATAATTGGCACTTTATAGCCCATAATCAGTAACTTCCATATCATCGTCAATATTGAGATATTTCAAAATGAAATATTTTTTGACTAATACAAATATTTATGTCATGATAAGTTATAATTCTCAGATAAGGAACTAAATGAAATCAAATGAGAGAATAAATTTAGCCATTAAAAGTGTTGTTTCAGAATTGATGGATAAGGTTATGGATAAAGTTTTGATAACAGACCCTTTTATCAAAGAAAAACATCACTCAAGTAAACCTTTGTATGCCGCTTTAGTACCTGATGAGATATTTAAAGGGTCACATTTTGAGAGAAGATTTGTGACACCTTTTGGCGG
>JAOZKZ010000060.1:0-7513 GCA_029935075.1 Campylobacterales bacterium | reverse complement strand
AAAGATGCTATAGAAACTTATTGTGAAAATTTTAATGAAAAAAAAGATAATAATTTTGGGGATATTACAAAAATAGATAAACTTCCTCCACATGACATTCTCACAGCAGGGGTTCCGTGTCAAAGCTGGTCAATTGCTGGAAAAAATCTAGGATTTGATGATGATAGAGGGCAATTGTGGAATGACACTATTTATCTACTGAAACAATCCCAACCAAAAGCTTTTATCTTTGAAAATGTCAAAGGTTTAGTTGACCCTAGAAATAAAAAAGCTTTAGATTATATATTGGATAGAATTAAAGAAGCTGGTTATTATGCTAGTTTTTTTGTTATCAATTCTTTTGATTATGGAGTACCACAAAATAGGATTCGTATTTATATAATTGGTTTTAAAGAAAAAAAATATTTTGAAAAATTTCAACTTCAAAAACCATTGATAAAAAAAACTAAATTGTGTGATATTTTAGGAGTTGAGATTGAAGAGTCAATAGATATAAATTTGGTACAAAAAAACTTATTTAACAATGTAACAACAAAAAAAAGTATGAGCTTATCTAGTAAAAATGGATATAACGATTATTTTTTATTTAATGATTTAAGAAATGGTCATACAACAATCCACAGCTGGGATATATTAAGCACGACAAATAGACAAAAAGATATTTGCTATTTACTTTTAAAAAATCGTAGAAAAAGTGCTTATGGGAAACTAGATGGAAATCCATTATCACTAGAACATTTTAAGAGACTTGACTCCTCAGTAAGCCTTGAGGACTTGACTGGATTAATAAAATTAGAAATTTTAAAAGAAATTGAATACATTTTTAAAATCAATAAAACCAATGATGAAAAATTATCAGAAGAAGAAAAAGAGTTATTGAAACATAACTACAATAACCAACTAGCAATGGATAACCTTAAAACAAATCGCTCCATAAAATTAAAAAATATTTCAATTTCTTCAACCATCGAGTCACTTAAAAATAAAAATATATTGAAATGCATTGAGACAAGATATGATTTTAAAAATACAAAGATAAGTACAGGTTTATTTGGGGTAAATAGAATATTTTTACCAACTTCTGATATTTTTCCAACTCTTGTTGCTAGTGATTCCAATGATTATATATCGCTACAACATATCCCCTATTCTGATAATTATAGAAAGCAGTTTTTAGAAGAAATTTATGAAAAAAATAATTATAGAAAAATAACAAAAAATGAAGCTTGTTTAATTCAAGGTTTTCCATATAATTTTAAATTACCTGAGTCAAGACCTAGATGGATGAAACTTATAGGAAATAGCGTATCTATCCCTGTTATTGAAATGATTTGTAACTCTATCTTAGAAACAGGTTTACTAAACTCAAATGCAACAACAGATAGAAATTTACCAAAAGAAAAACAACTAGATAGGTCTAAAACCCAGCCGCTGTCATCATCTCCGTCTGATAATGCTGTATAAGTGGATCGATAATTTCATCAAACAAACCACCCTCCATAATCGCATCTAGTCGATAAAGTGTTAAGTTTATTCTATGGTCTGAAATTCTGTTTTGCGGATAATTGTAAGTTCTAATTCTGGCACTTCTATCGCCTGAACCTACTTGAGATTTTCTATCAGCTGAATTTTCATCAAGCTGTTTTTGCATCTCATGGTCATAAAGTCTAGCTTTGAGAACTTTCATCGCTTTGTCTCTATTTTTATGTTGTGATTTCTGATCTTGATTGGTTACTACTATACCCGTTGGAATGTGTGTTATACGGATTGCACTATCAGTTGTATTTACCGACTGTCCACCACAACCTGAAGCTCTCATGGTATCTATCTTTAAATCACCCTCATCTATCTCTATCTCAACATCATCAACCTCTGGCATAACTGCAACGGTGATTGCTGAAGTATGTACTCGACCTTGAGATTCTGTAGCTGGAACTCTTTGAACTCGATGTACTCCACCCTCATGTTTGAGTTTGCTATATGCTCCCTCTCCCTTTATAAGTGCTATCATCTCTTTATAGCCATCAACAGTTCCCTCAGATGAACTCATGATTTCTACTTTCCAACCACTAGCTTCTGCATATCTAACATAAGCTTTAAAAAGATCACCGACAAAAAGTGCAGCTTCATCGCCACCTGTTCCTGCTCGCATCTCCAAGTAGATATTTCGATTATCATTTGGATCACGAGGAAGCATGAGAACTTTTATCTCTTCTTCAATTTCTATCTTTCTTGGCTCTAACTCTTTGAGTTCCTCTTTTGCTAACTCTCCAAGCTCTTTATCTTCTAGCATTTCTTTGTTATCTTCGATATCAGCACATACCCTTAAGTAGTCTTCGGCTTTTTCTTTGACAGCTTCTATGCCTTTTTGCTCACGAGAAAGTTCAGTCATTTTTGAAATGTCACTTGTGATTTCAGGTGAACACAGAAGTTCACTTATCTCATTATAGCGGTCTAGGAATGGTTGTAGTTTTGATTTTAGCATGGTTGATGCTTAAAGGTAGGTGGACAAAACTGCTTACGCAGCTTTATCACTAAGAGATTTTACTAGTTTAGAAAGTCTGCTTACTTTTCTAGCTGCTGTATTTTTCTTTAAAATACCTTTACTTACATACTTGTGAAAATTTTGATTTACAACTTTGAATGCTTCAGCCGCTTTTACACTATCTCCAGCTTCTACTGCCTCTTTAACTGCTCTTGTCATGTTTTTGAGTCTAGTTTTGTAAAATCTATTTCTCTCTGTTCTTTTTATAGTCTGTCTTGCTCTTTTTGCTGCAGATGCATGGTTTGCCATTATCTTGCCCTTGTGAAAATTTTTGTAGGCGATTATATTGAAAAAATTATAAGAACTGCCTTAAATTAAGTAATTCATCAGTAAAAGTAGACTTGGTTAATAAAATTTTAATATCTGTCGATATATACTACATGAATAAAATTCAATATATTAAATAAAAAGGCAAATTGATATGGAACTTTTTGGAACAGACGGCGTAAGAGGAATGGCAGGAACAAGATTAACAGCAGAGGTAGTTTTAAGATTAGCTATGGCTGCTGGGATTTATTTTAAGAGAACTGCAGTTACAAAAAAAATCTTAGTAGGAAAAGATACTAGAAAAAGTGGATACATGATAGAAAATGCCCTGATTTCTGGCTTGGCTGCTGTTGGTTTTGATGTGAGACAAATTGGACCTATGCCAACTCCTGCTATCGCTTTTTTAACTGAAGATCTAAGATGTGACGCTGGAATTATGATAAGTGCGAGTCACAATGATTATGAAGATAACGGTATCAAGTTTTTTGACAAGCGTGGTAATAAGCTTAGTGAGAAAATTGAAGCAGAGATAGAAGCTATCTATTTTGATGATGCACTTATAGCAGCAAATCAAGCAACATATATGGAAATCGGACAGACAAAAAGAATTGACGATGTTATCGGAAGATATATCGTACATATCAAAAATTCACTTCCAAAATCTATGACACTTCATGGTCTTAGAGTTGTTTTAGATGTAGCAAATGGTGCAGCTTATAAAGTAGCTCCAACGGTATTTATGGAATTGGGTGCTGATGTAATTATGATGAATGACAAACCAAATGGTAGAAATATCAATGAAGGGTGTGGTGCACTTCACCCTGTTCGCCTAGGAGAAGAAGTAAGACGAATGCGAGCAGACATCGGTTTTGCATTTGACGGAGATGCTGATAGAATTGTTGTAGTTGATGAAAAAGGTCAAATTACAGATGGTGATAAACTTTTAGGAGTTTTAGCATGTCATCTTAAACAACAAGAACAACTATCAAATAACGGAGTAGTTGCAACGGTTATGAGTAACCAAGCACTAGAAGATTTTTTAAACAGTAAAAAAATTAATCTTTTTAGATGTAATGTAGGTGACAAATTTGTTTTAGAAGTGATGCAAAAAGAGGGCTTGAACTTTGGTGGCGAACAAAGCGGACATGTGATACTTCGTGATTATGCAAAAACAGGAGATGCATTAGCGGCTGCTCTTCAAGTAGTTGCATTTATCCTAAAAAGTAATAAAAAAGCAAGTGAACTTTTAAATCCATTTGAGCTATATCCACAACTTCTTAGAAATATCAAAATCAAGAAAAAAATACCTCTTGATAAAATTGAAGGATTTGATGCAATTCTTAAAAATTTAGAGACTGAGAATATAAGACCACTCATCAGATACTCAGGTACGGAAAACCTTTTAAGATTGCTTCTTGAGGGTAAAGATGGTCCGCTTGTGCATAAAAGAATGAACGAACTATTAGAATTTTTTACCAAGAAGTTAAATGGCTAAAACATATAAAACTTTTTTCAGTGCTTTAATCGCTGTATTTATCATCGACCAACTTATTAAAGCAGTTTTTTTAAACGGCTTTGATTGGAATAGTTCATGTATATCTCTAAATCTTACATTTAACAAAGGTGTAGCATTTTCTATGTTTGCCGCATTAGGACCTTATCTCAAATTTATCCAAATTGCACTCATTGGTGGTGTTTTTAGCTATATATTTTGGGAAAAAGAGATACTTAAAGAATATGCTTTAGCACTTGGGTTGATACTTGGTGGTGGGGTTAGTAATCTTCTTGATAGATTTTTGCAAGAGGGTGTTGTGGATTATGTCTATTGGCATTGTGGATTTGATTTTGCAATTTTCAATTTTGCTGATGTTATGATTGATTTGGGTGTTGTGATTATTTTGTGGTTGAGTTTTAAAAGCAAGGATTAATTATGAAACATCTACTACTTTTTTTGATATTTTTAGTAACGGCATCTGCATCTGACCCTTATAAAAATATCACCTCTTACACACTTGAAAATGGACTAAAAGTCTATCTATATCCAGACAACAAAGCAGAAAATACGGCTATTGATGTTGATGTAAAAGTCGGCATGAAAGCTGAATCTGAAGATAGTGCTGGAATTTCACATCTTGTAGAACATATCGTTTTTAGAGATGCAAGAGTAGCGGATAGAGACTATCTTGACCTTTTCAAGAAAGAAGGGGCTAGTTATGTAAACGGCTACACAAGATACTTTAAAACCCAATATGTAACAACGATAAAATCTGAAAAATCTTACTGGATTGTTGAACAATTCGCACAAATGCTACTTGATAAAAATGTAACTCAAAAGGATTTAGATGTCGAGAGAGGTGCTTTGCAGGTTGAAATAGGGGAATTTACTTGGGTTGACAGATATGCTCCAAGCTTGGAAGATACTATCGACTTTATAAAAGATATTTTTCCTCCACAAGCTGATTTTTATAAAGATGAATTTTCAATTGATATAAAAGAGGAACAAAAAAGAAAATATTTTTCAAGATCTATATATCGTTCAAACAATCAAAAATTTAAACTTCCTGAGGTTATGAAACATTATAATGATTACTACTATCCATCAAATATGATACTAAATATTGCAGGAAATTTTGACCTTGAGAAAATGCAAAAGACTATTGAAAATAGTTTTGGTAAATTTACTAAAAGGGATGGTAAAAGTGTCATTAAAAAAGTCTATAAAGTTGCTAAACTCAATCAAAAACCTTTTAAAGAATTTGGTATAGGATTGGAGGGAAATAGTGCAACAATCGGTACAAAATTTATAGCTGACAATCCTAAAAAAGTAATTATTTTAAGAAGTTATGTAGAAGATTTAGCTGTAAGACTAAACAAAGTTTTTAGAAACAAAAATGGTGAAAGTTACGGCACACATGGAGGCTACAGTCACCATCATGATGGGGCAATTGCAACTATTTCTTTTAATGCAAAATTAAATTCATTTGACAAAAACATACTTTATGCACAAGAGCAAATACAAAAAGAGAAAAATGGTGAACTTAGTGATGAGATAATTTTTGAAGCACTAAAATCATCTAAAAAGTTTTATAATTCACAAGAACATGACTCAAACTCATTGATGCACATGATTTTTAATTATCAAAACTTTCAAAGAGTCTTTAAAGATGCCGCATCACCTTATGCTATTTTAGAGTCAGTAACAGCCCAAGAGTTTAAAACAGTAATCCAACAAACTTTTACAAATGAAAATAGTTATAATTATATAGCTCGTTCTTATAAGTTTTTTCCTTATGAAGTGCATATTCTCTTTGGACTTTTATCTTTTGTTATGTTGTATTTGATTTATAGGTTTTATGGTACAAATGTACGTAAAAAAATTAGACTACAAAGAAGAGTAACAGGTAAATTTATATCATTTTTTGTAATTTTAGTATCTATCATACTTGCTGCTATCATAACAGAATGGATATTTTATTTTAGTATGAAAGTACTACCTATAAGCAATTTATGGGCAAGTGGCTATGATGCTCCACTCTCATACATTATCTATTTTATTGATTTTTTAATTTCTGTTTTTGTACTTTATTGGGTAATCAAAAAACTATTTAAATGGTTTTATATCAAACTATATGCAACTGATCATACTTTGATACTTTCAGGCTCTCGCAATAAGTATATACAAATTTCAGATATCAAAGAGATGGGTGTAGTTCGTTGGAGTCCTACATATTTCGGAAAATCACACGGTATTTCACTACTATTTTGGAAACCACTTTTAAAAATAACTTCTCATAAAAATGAAGAAATTTATCTAAGGTCTTATAATGCTAAAGAGTTAAAATCTGATTTGGAATTTACTATTTTTGATAAAGATAGAAGAGGTAAAAGGTTGTAATTGTATCGGAAAAACCCGATACAATTGCTACTAACTAAAAAAACCTTCATCTCTCAAAATATCAATACCCTCTTTTATAGAGTTCATTGATACATCAAGTTTTGCTTTCATCTCATCATCGAGATCTAGCTCAATAATCTTTTCAACACCTTTTGCTCCTAATACTACGGGAACACCTAAAGTAACATCTTTATAGCCATACTCGCCATCAAGGACAACAGAAGAAGGCATAACAATTTTTGCATCATCAAGAATTGCTTCTACCATAACAGCGATTGATCGACCTGGTGCATAATAACCAGAAGTTTTAAGATGACCAACAATTTCTGCGCCACCATCTCTAGTCTTCTGTTTTATCTCGTCCATTTCAGCTTGATTGATAATCTGAGTTAAAGGAACACCACCAACTGCTGAAACTTCAGGATAAGGAATCATATTTTGACCATGGTCTCCAAGAACTAAAGCTCTAGTTCTTCCATAACCAAATCCTACTTTTTGCTGAATTTGATAAATCATTCTAGCACCATCTAGTGCTCCAGCCATACCAATCACTCTACTTCTATCCCATCCTGTTAATTGGTGTACAACATAAGTCATAACATCTAAAGGATTTGATACACATAGTATAATCGCATTAGGAGAGTTTTTCATGATATTTTCCACGACTTGTGAAACAATCTTTGCATTGATATTTAAAAGGTCAGCTCTTGTCATATCACCTTTTCTAGGAACTCCAGCTGTGATAACAACAATATCACAATCTTTCATATCCTCTGGTTTTTCAGCAGCTGTTACAATAGTACCTC
>JAOZKZ010000225.1 GCA_029935075.1 Campylobacterales bacterium | reverse complement strand
AAAACTGGACACATTTCTAAAGCTTTTTTACCATAATGTATATGTCCACATACTTCACATATCCATGCTTCATCTTCTAAGTCGCTCTCATATACGGTGTTGTTTTTCAGTCGTCCAAGCATTAGTAAAAACATCTTCTCATGCTCAACCTCAATTTTACCGATACCTTTAAACAGTCTTGCCGCTTCATCATAACCATCTTCTTTAGCTATTTTTGCAAAGTCTGGATACATATCTGTATGCTCATAGTTTTCTCCATTTATAGCAGTTTGTAGGTTCTCCATAGTGTCACCAAAGTTGTTGCTAGAGTCTGTTACCATTCTGTTGTGAAGTGCTAATTCCAACTTGGCATGCGTTTTTTCATTGTCTGCTGCTCTTTGAAAGTGTGCTGCTATATCTCTATAACCCTCTTTCTGTGCTACTTTTGCAAAATACTCATACTTATTTCTAGCTTGTGATTCACCTGCAAATGCTTTCATGAGATTTATAAGTGTAAGGTTTTCAGTTACCATTTCCATTGATTCATCACAACAAGTAAGCGTACCGCCACCTACATTTTGTACTTCTACTTCGTTACCACATTTGTTACATTTGAATGTTTCATATTTTCTCATTTGTTCTCCTTTAGTATGGGTGTTGCTCCTTGGGCAAGTTTAAGCCTAATAGCAATCTCTTGCTTACCAATGTTGTCATGATAACTTATTTATCCTATCACTTTTATACTCAGGTATAATCCTTATACTTTTTTACTATTAACTGCAACTTAGGCTCTATATAAGCCCTGCAAAAAGGCTTGTTGGGATTACTTTTATAGTAGTGCAAAAATTTCTCTTTGTTTAGTTTAAAGGACTCAAATGTATAAACTTTTGTAATCAAAGGCTTATCAAAAAGTATCTGTTTTTCTTTTAGTATAGTTTGAGAAATATTTTCTTGTTCTTTGGAAAAAGTATAGATAGCTGAGCGATATTTTTCTCTCATAGAGTGGTTTGATGTAGCATTGTGTGTGCGTAAATGTATCTCTATAAGTATTTCTAACGGTATCATGTTTGCATCAAAATGGACTATAACGGCTTCACTAAAACTTTGTGCATCTTTGTGGGTGGAATTCACCCAGCCTTGTTCAACTCTGCCAACTCCACGAAGTGACTCAAAAATTGCTTCTGTGCACCAGTGACAACCTCCTCCAAATGCTATCTTTTTCACTTTTTCTTTATATCTTCTCTTTTTACAAACTCCAAGATAGTAGCATTGATGCAAAACCTCTGCTTACCATCTGGTGCATCATTAAAAACATGACCTAGATGAGCACCACTTTTTTTAGCGATAACTTCAACTCTTCTCATCCCAAATGTGCTATCAGTTTTCTCTATAGTGGAACCATCAACCGCTTTATAAAAACTAAGCCAACCAGAACCTGAATTAAATCTATCTTTTGTGTCAAACAGTACATCACCTGAAACTTTATCTATAAAAACACCATCTTCTGTATGTTTAAACTCCTCATATTGTCTACAAAATTTTCTATCTGTCATCTGTTTAAAAGCAACATCATAAGCTTGACTATCTGATCCTAGTTTAAACTTTCCAACAGCTTTATAAAAAGACTTTTCATTCATATATCCTACAAAAGAGGATACTTCATGTCCATCAACTATGAAAAGGATAGTAGGTGTTCCCACAACTTTGCTTTTTAATTTAAAACCTTTTAACGCACGCTCATTTGCTACTCTTAGTGTTAAAGAGCCTTTATATTCATCCAAAACATCTTTTTTAAACTTTTCACAAAAGCTGCAATGAGGAGCATCAATCACGACAATCTCTTTACCACCAAGAGGAGAAATGCTTTTTGTCTCTATTTTTACATTTCCAAATTTCACACCTGTTGCATGATTTGGACAATACCCTGACGGATGTTTCACAAGATAATTTTGATGACGCTCCTCAGCCTTGTAAAACTTTTTTAAAGGCTTTATTTCTGTTGTTATCTTTTTATACCCTGCATTTTTTAACAACTTCTGATATGTCTCTTTTGTTGCAAGTGCTATCTCTTTTTGTTTATCATTTGTATAGTATAAGGCACTTCTATAGTTATTGCCCCTATCATTTCCTTGTCTATGTCCTTGTGTAGGGTTATGTAACTCCCAAAAAGACTTGATTAGTTTTTGGGTACTAATTTTCTCATCATCATAAACTACCTCTACAACCTCTGTATGGTTTATAGTATCTCCTCTTGCTATCCTATTATCCAAAACCACTCTATAAGTTGGATTATCATAGTTTCCACCTGCATAGCCAGAAGTAGCATTTACCACACCATTGAGATTTGAAAAATACTTCTCAACACCCCAAAAACATCCTGCTCCAAATACTATCGATTGTGTTTTTGCATAAAGAGATAAACTCAACCCCAATAATAAAATGATTTTTTTCATAATCATAAACCCTTTCTAAATTCTAAATAGAACAAAAGTGTATCAAAAGAGTGTGTACTATGTGTGGAGCAAATATTTCTACTACTCTTTTACCTTGAGATGCGTAACCATATTTTTTCGATTTTCTCTTTGACTTTTCTGCCTTTTTGAAGAAAGTTAGTTTTGATATATTTTTTTATTATGGAGGATTTTATTTTTATATCTTGATAGATTTCACTCGCTTTAATCTTATCGATAATGCCCATTATAAAGTCATAAATAGCTTTAAACCAACTAAAAGTCATCAGTTTATCTTTGGAAATTCGAAAGAGCCAAAAGGTAAAAGCTCCAATCGGAATTTTTCCAAGATAGAGAATTACTCCGCTATAAACTTGTCCTTTTGCTATAAGTGCCACAGCAACAAAACCTAAAAGCTCTACTTGGATAAAAAGGATAAGAAAAGTTATCAGAAGCACTATACGGTGGAGTTTGTGTATCAGTGCTTCTACTCTTTGGAGTATTTTTAGAGAGTGGACAAATTCATAAATAGGCTTTGCAATAGTCTCCCAAACAAGCTCTTCAAAGATAATATAGGTAAATACCCAAAAGGCAATTCCTATATGTCCAAGTTTGCGAAGGATTGTTTTTAACATTAGAGTGCTTTTAGGTTGATGACTTCTACGATATCCCCAGCACTTAAATCATTAGAGTTTGCAGCAACGTGGAGTAATCCAACATCTCCAAGTATGTTTGTAAGTATCGCACTTGATCCACTTCTTTTTCCCTCAAAATCAGCTTGAAATTCTCCGTCTATGTAGTTTAGATTTACCGCTGCAAATTCTGTTTTGAGGGATTTCTTTTTGTAGTTTTGAGTCAGTTTTGCTTTTACAATTGGGAGGTTTGCATTTCGTCCTTGCATTTGAAAGATAAGAGGGATAACATAAAGTATAAAAGTAACAGTTGAACTATATGGAAAACCTGGCAACGCAAAGATATATTTTTTTCCAATTTTAACGATTTTTATATGTTGCCCAGGTTTTATCATAACCCCAGCGGTAATATATTCAGGCTCAAAGTTAGCGATGATATCTTTTACAAAATCATAATCTCCAACACTCACTCCGCCAGTCGTAACTACGA
>JAOZKZ010000224.1 GCA_029935075.1 Campylobacterales bacterium | reverse complement strand
AGTATAGATTTTGAAGTTTTAGAAGGAGCAACAGTTGTTCAAAGTTCTAATCTTGCTACGGTTGATAAAATTTCTGTTCCTATCACTGATAACCAATCACATGACTATACTATCAAGATGAGATCAGCAGGAACAGATTCAGATGGAAATGTGATACATAGTGATTTTGTAGAAACTCAAGCTTCTTATAAAACTGCTAATGATCTTATAGCATTATGTGGAGGTACTGCTAAAAAAAGTAGAGCTGTACAAGGTGGTCAAGCTCAAATGTGTTCAGCACAAAAAGATCAAGTATTAAATGTTTCAACCTTTAATTATTATGGTCAAACTAAACCACAATTTGTAAGTTCAGAGGTATCAGACCCAGTAAACATCACAACAGGAAACTTCCTCTACTCAAGCACAGACATGACTATCCCTACAGCAGGTATGCCATTTATCGCCAAAAGATTTTACAACTCTCTGGACTTAAACAGAGGATGGGATTTTAGCTTTATAAATACTATGAATCGTTCAGACTTAAACAACATTGTAGTTAATTGGGGTGACAATATACAAGAAGAGTTTATCTCTACAGAAAATGGATGGACTTCAAGATTTAACCCAAGTAAACTTTACACAGAAACAGGTTTTTATGTAGTAGAAAAAGAAGATGGCACAAAATTTAAGTTTGATTTACAAGGGAAAATAAGTGAAGTAGTCAATAAAAAAGATTTAGGATTTAAATACATCTACAGCGGAAATAACATAGAGATAAAAGATACCTTTGACAACCATCTTGCAACTATCCAGAGAGATTCCAACCAAAGAGTAGTAAAAATCACAGATGCAAACTCAAATGCAGTAGAATACACTTACAACACAAACGGCAATATCTCAGAGTTCAAAAACAGAGAAGGACAAAGTGAGCTTTACGAGTACGATGCAAACAATGTAGTCTATAAAGTCATCGGTGCAGATGGAAATGCTTTTGTTGAAAACACCTATGATGCACATGGAAGAGTTTTAACACAAGTTGATGGTAGAGGAAACTTAACAGACTTTGTTTATAATGTAGATGATGTAACTTATATCATCTTGGATACAACTATTACTTATCCAAATGGTGTAGTTCAAAAATTTGATAATGTCTTTAATAAAGTAGGCTCAACAGACATTGGCAATACTAAAATAGGATACAACTACGATGCAAATGGTAAGATATCAGAAGTCAAAGATCCAAATGACAAAACTTGGAAATATGAGCGAAACAAAAAAGGACAAGTTACAAAAGCAACAAATCCTTTAGGGCAATCAACACTTTACCTTTATGACACAGCCAACAACCTCACACAAGTTACATCAATAGACGGTAAAATAACAAAGTTTGAGTACGATACAAACACAAACCTCAAAAAAATCACTTATGCAGATGCAACAACTTCTACATTTGAGTACGATGCAAATAGCCTATTGACAAAAACCATAAATCAACTTGGACATACAACAGAGTATGCTTACAATGCAAGAGGATTTATAGAGACAGTTACCATGCCAAACAGTGCTACTGTAGCTTATACTTACACACCTTTAGGAGAAGTAAGCACAGTAACAGACCCATTAGGAAATGTTACAAAGTACGAGTATGACAAAGAGGGCAGACTTGCAAAAACAACAAATGCACTAAATCATAGTGTAACTTATGCTTATAACGGTTACGGAGATTTGATAAAAATTACCGATCCAAAAAACAGAACACTTGCGATGGAGTACAACACAGATGGACTTCTCACAAAAACAACTCTTCCAGATGGAAATACTATCGAAGCAACTTATGATGCTGTAGGAAGACTTATCGAGTCAAAAGATATACTTGGACGAATTGCTAAAAAAGAGTACGATTCACTTGGAAGAGTATCAAAAGTTACAGACCCAAAAGGCAATGAGTTTTCATTTGAGTATGACTTAGTTGGTAATCTCACAAAAGTCATAGATGCAAATGGTAATGATGCAGGGACAGAATACGATGAACTTTATAGACCATCAAATTCTATTGATGCAAAAGGTATCACAACTTCTACAACCTCTTACAATGACCTATCACTTCCTACAAAAGTAGAAGATGCAGTCGGTAAGTCTTTGGAATTTTCTTACGATACTCTAAACAGACTCCAAAGCTCTACACTTTCAGGACTCTTAACAGCACAAGCAACTTACAATGCTATCGGTCAGATGACAAAAGTGATAGACCCAAAAGGATACGAAACACTATATGAGTATGACTTACTTGGAAATATCACAAAAGAGACTACACCGTTGGCAAAAGATACAACTTATACTTATGACATAGCAGGACGAACCGCCACATCAACTGATGCAAACGGTGTTGTAACTTCATTTGCTTATGATGCTATAGGAAACATGACAAGCATGACCATAGGTACTAAAGTAACAAGCTACACTTACGATGAGGTGGGAAATGTCTTAACAGTAGAAGATGAAAAAGGCAAGATAACTTATACCCATGACATCAACGACAGAATAACAAGCAGAACCGATATCTATGGAAATGTAGTTGGCTATGCTTATGATACAGTTGGCAGACTCTCAAAGCTTACTTATTCAGATGCAAAAACAGTCGAATACTTCTATGATGATAATGATAATCTCATCAAAGTAAAAGACTTTGCAGCAAGAGAGACAACTTTTGAGTATGATGCAAACTCAAATCTTACAAAAGCCACTTATCCAAACGGTGCTTATACAGAGTATCTCTCAGATGCAAATGACAGAATCTTATCTCTAAAAAACTATGACAAAACAGGAAAACTCCTCACAGCAGATGAGTTAACAAGAAACGACATAGGAGATATCACGGATATACAAAAAACAGAGTTAGCAAGTCCAGACCTTTCAAAAGTGAAAAACTTCAACTTTGAAGTCAATGAATTTAACCAAATCACAAAAAGTGCTGAGGGAGATTTTAGCTACGACAACAACGGCAATCTACTAAGTTACATCTATGACGGTAAAACTATCAACCTCACTTATGATGAAACAGAAAGCCTAACACAAGCAAAAATAGCAAGTGATACTTTTGATTATACCTATGATGCAGAAGGGAACCGTGTAGAGGTAAATAGAAATGGTACAATAGCAAGATACCTTATAGACAATGTCTTAGGACTCTCAAAACCACTTGCAAAAATGGATAGTGCAAATAACATCCAAACTTACTATATCTGGACAAATGGTCTAGGATATGAAGTAAGTAGCGATGGGAAAATAGCCCAATATCTTTATGACTACAAAGGCAATACAAATGCCATCATCGATGATGCAAATAGTGTAAAAGCTTCGTATGCTTATACTTCTTATGGGAAACAGATAGGACAAACAGGAGAGAGGGACAATCTCTTTACTTCACTAGGTAAATATGGGATTATGAGTGATAGTGAAAGTCTTTACTATGTGAGAGCGAGATATTATTCTCCTGAGTTGGATAGATGGACACAGGCGGATGTTAAGAGAGGTGGTGTTTATAGTCCACTTAGTATAAATCGTTATGTTTATAATGAAGGGGATGG
>JAOZKZ010000223.1 GCA_029935075.1 Campylobacterales bacterium | reverse complement strand
GTGGAGCAATCAATCCTGAAATCAAAGATATGCAAAACATCATCTTCTGTTTTGGACCAGAAATTCCAAATACAAAAGTTGCAGCGGTTAGACCTAGAACTATCGGTATCTGTGAACTTGAAGATAGATACATTATCGAGTTTATGGAAGCACCAAGTGAAAAAGCACATGATACGATGGAAGAGTGGGCAAAAGCACTTAAGTGTTAAATAAAATTTAATTTCCGACGATATAGATAAAAATATCGTAGGAAATTTTATGAAAAAAACCATATCTCTATTTATCACTATACTTTTTATTAACACATCACTATCTGCATCTTTTTATGAGCCATATTTTGAACTAGAAGAGATGTACTTTCCTACAGATAAAGATGCAGGCTCGATAATCATATTAACAAACCAAAAAAGACTATACTATGTTCTAGGAAATGATTTAGCATATGAATTTCCTATCGCTGTAGGAAAGCTAAAAGAAGATAGATTTTATGGCTCCTACCCAATCTCAAGAAAAGCAAAATGGCCATCATGGCGACCAACACCAAGCATGATAGAAGAAGACCCAAATCTCCCAGAAGTTGTAAAAGGTGGCAAAAAAAATCCATTAGGAGCTCGTGCACTTTATCTTGGAGATTCGCCATTTCGCATACACGGAACAAATAACCCAAAATCAATAGGAACAGCAGCATCTCATGGATGCATCAGAATGTATAATAAAGATGTAAAAAAGCTTTATGAAATGGTTAGGACATGGGATATGGTTTATGTAAAATAATGCTACTGCTTAGGGGGAAAACTTCTTATTACGCATATAATCCTACTTTTTCTAACTTTTAGCGTCAAAAAAAAGGAGTCTTTTTTATGCATTTTTTGGGTCGTCCAATAGTTTTTGTATTGGAGTCTGTGAGGCACTAATGTTTAAAGTTTTCTAAACTAATATGTTAGACTTAACCCAGATTATGCAAGTGACAAACATTATATTTCAATGTCTATTGCATAATCTGGGTTTAAGCTGCATCCAATTGATAGTGACGAATATCAACCTCCACACCACTTTTAGCAATCTCTTGTGCTGTTGTTAAAATCTCATTTGTAACACTATCTTTGATGTATTTTTCTCCACAATTATCACAAACTAATGCTGCTGCTTTTTTAAAAATAATTGTTGAACCATTTTTGTCATAAATTTAGTGTTGCCGACACTAAGCATTCTATGCTACCTTAAGCTTTTTAGCATAAGTCTCAACAATAGAGAGTGTAAATCTCTACCTCTGTCTCAAAAACAATTTTTTTATCAATTCCAAATTTTTCACTAACCATAAAGTTTTCCTAACCTATCGATGTGTGTCAAATAAATCCTCAAATCAAACTCCAATTGATGGTACTTTGGCTCTATATATTCACACAATTTATAAAATGCTTTATTATGTTCTTTCTCTTTAAAATGGGCAAGTTCATGCACGATAATCATCCTCAAAAACTCCTCAGGCATAGACTTAAACATGGTTGCAACTCGTATCTCATTTTTAGCTTTCAACTTACCACCTTGAACTCTGGATATAAAAGTATGCGTGCCAAGAGCATGTCTGATGATATTTATCTTACCATCATAATGAACTTTGCTAAGTGGAAGTGCTTTTTTCATGTGTTGGTTTTTAAGCTCTATCGCATAATTATAAAGTGCTTTATCTGTTTGAATAGTGTGTTTTGTTGGGTACTTGTCCAATATATAAGAGCTTAATTTTTCATTTTCAATCATGTCAGTAACTTGGTCGATGAGATGTTTTGGATAGTGGCTTAGGTATTTTAATGGCATTGGTTTTGGTAAAGTGCTTTAAATTTTAGACTTGATAAATTTGATGCTTCATCATAGATGCTAAACTCCAATTGTGTCAAGCCATACTTCTCAAAAAGCCCTAACTCATTCATTAAAAGTGGATATGGTGGTCCTTCAAACTTTTCACCCTCATTTTTACCATGAGCGACAACCAAAAGTTTTCCATTTTCTGCTACGGTAGAGGTAATGGCTTCGATAATTTCAGGTCGAAAAGTAATGGGTAAAGATTGGATTGTCAAAGACTCAAATACAAAATCAAACGATTCAAGATACTCTTTTGGCAATTTAAAAATATCATGCACAGAAAACTCTATATCACGCTCTTCAAACCTCTTTTTTGCCCACTTTATAGCACTCTGGGATATATCAAAAGCCACGGTGTCAAATCCCGCATCTGAGATAGCCTTTGCATCATCTCCAAGCCCACAACCGATGACTAATGCCCTGCCCTGTAGGTTTGTGTTATTTGATAAAAACTCTACGAGTAATGGGTCTGGTTCAAGTTTTGCCCAAGGGATATTGCAACTCTCTCCATCGGCATTATTGTAAAGTTCTTCAAACCAATCTGTATCTTTTTTCATGCTACTTCTCTTTTGTATTTTCTAGTGCCAAATTATTTAACCCATGTTTATTTAACAAATCCAACAACTTGACAACTCTCTGATAAGTAACATCTTTATCGATACGAACATTGATAGGTTTTAGTTTATCGGTCAAATCTTTAAAAGATACATCTAACTCTTCAAAAGTTATCTTTTTACCTTTTAGTGCTACCTCATCTTTTCCAAGTTCGATATTTATATCTTCTTTTTTTATCTCCTGTGTTGCACTATTTGCATCTGGAAGTGTCAACAAAAGTGCTAACTCCTCTTTTTTGAAAGTTGAGCTAACCATAAAGAAAATTAAAATTAAAAAGACAACATCGATAAGAGGTGTCAAATCAGGAGATATATGTTCTCGGCGTTTCATGACTGGCTTTCGTAAATTTTTAAACTCATCTTTGTATTTAAATTTGCTTCCAACTTATCTAGCATCCCAACAAGATAATTATATCCGATGTAATGAGGAATTGCCACTACAAGTCCACCAACAGTTGTGATAAGAGCAAGTGAGATGCCAGATGCAAAAACACTTGGGTCTCCAAGTCCTTGTTTTGAGATAGCTTCAAATGCTGCTAAAACTCCGATAACTGTTCCCAAAAGTCCTAAAAGTGGAGCGATAGAAGCGATGATACGAACCGTACTCAAACCTTTTTCATATCTAACCATTTTTTCAGCCAATAAATCTCGCCCAAGAGCTGACTCTGCATCTGTATTTCTACCTCTAAAAGAGTCATGAACATCAGAAACTATACGGTTACTTTTTGACTTTGCCATTAAAAACTGTATAAATTTTACAATCATAGTCGTAAAACCTATGATATTTAGCCCCAAAAGTATATACATTATAACTCCGCCTTTATCCATGTAGTACATTAAATCCATCTTATCATCCTTTAATTAGTTTAAATTCTATTGGTATATTTATATCCATCGTTTGCTCATTTAACTCTGCTGGAATTGGTCTTAAAGAGAGTGCTTTTAGTGTCTTTATTGCTCCCTTGCCAAGTAACTTTTTAGGGTTGTTTAAAACTCTTATATCTGTAATTGTACCATCTGCCAACACTCGAAATGCCACTTCTATTATCCCTTGCATCCTAAGTCTTTTTGCCATCTTTGGGTAAAAGAGATGTTTGCGT
>JAOZKZ010000222.1 GCA_029935075.1 Campylobacterales bacterium | reverse complement strand
TTAAAAAGTCAGGATAGGGGCGTTTCTCTTTGATTCTAAGTCCAAGTTCATCGGCGTAAGCTTTGAAATTCTCTTTGGTAGAGATGACGATTTTGATTCCGACTGGTTTTTCAGATAATATTTGTAATCTCCCTACAAAATCAAAAAGTTGGCTGATACTATCTGCAAATGGAAATCGATTGGGACTGATAAGGTCTTTGTGGGCTTCAACACCACGATAATAGGCGATATCTTCACTGACTTTACAAGCTAACAATTTACCACCTGTCTGTTTTGCACCTTGGGCGATTTTTATCTCTGTCATTTTACAAAAACTCATTACTTTTTGGTATTGGTTTTCGTCAAATTTACCTTGATGATCTCGTACTCCATAAAGTCCACTTCCCATTTGAAATACTATATCAGCGATATCATCAACTCTTTTTGGAAACATCTTTAGAGGCTGACTCCAATCCACTCTAAAAAATATTTTTTTACTCTCATCAAAGTTGTAAGTTCCTTTCTCTTTGGAAAGAACAAGGTTTCGATAAAGTGTGATTGCTACCTCTTTGTTGAAGAAAAATTTGACGATATTATAAATCGATCTTGCAAAAATAGTTCCCTGTTTGGTGTGTAGATAGCGTCTATCTTGTGGGTTGGTTTCACATACATGGGTTGTGATAAAATTGGTGGTTAAGCTTCCCTCTCCTGTATTGATTGGAAAATTTCCAAGGAACGCACCTTTGGCAAATGCTTGTGTTGCTTCAGGACTTATCGCACCGTCACTCATGGCACTTCTACCGATGATGCTTTTGGTTATAAATGGGTATTTGTGTCTTTCTCCAAATGTTACGCTGAGTTCTTTTTGTACTTCATCCAAATTAAGGACGCTGTTGGCATGGATAAATTTTGTTTTGCTTGCATCTAATGGTTTTGAAAGAGAAAATGAGTAGTAGAGACTCTTATCATAAGAAGCTTTATCAACCCAGTCCACTTTTTCAAAAAGGTCGTAGAATGTCTCATCTCCAAAGTATTGTCGCATCGGGTCACGAAGTGTGTAAAATAGGTATCGAAATCGTCCTATGAGTGGATAATTGATAAGGATTTGATTGTCTCTTTGGACAAATCTATCATAAATCCAAACATTAAATGCGACAAATATTAGAACAAGCGATACGATTTTTAGAAAGTCGCTCCATTCGGACTCCAAAATTGCACCGCTGTATTTAAGTAGCTCTTCCATCTCTATTTGTCATCTTTAAACAGAAGGTGGTCGATACTAAATTTACCAGCTCCATGTGATAGGAATATCAACAAAAAGAGCATATAGTAAAGAGGTATCTCAAAACCATTATCCCCTGCACTAAAACCATTCCCTAGATGTACAGTAGTAATTGCCACAATCATAATAACAATCAATGGCACAGAAATAATCCTCGTAAATAGTCCAAGCGTGAGTAAAATCACACCAAGCATCTCAGTAGTTGCAGCCATGTAGGCGTTTAGTGTTGGCAGGGGTATTCCCATATTTCCAAACCATTTTGCCGTAGCACTAATATCTGAGAACTTCATCATAGCGGGCTCATAAAAACCATATGCAACCGCTAACCGAGCTAAAAGCAAAGCAAGAGATTGACCATATTTAAAAAGCCGTGCTATTTCTACATAAAAAAACTTCCACATTATGTCTCCTTTATGCTCTACACAAAAAGAATTCACTAAATGTGTAGTAATCCCAAATTATGCGATAGAGAATTTCATCTAGTATTTGTCATTTACATCATAAATTTTAGGAAAAACCATCGCCTATGCTACGGCATAAGCTCAAATTTATCCTAAAATTTCTATTGCATAATTCGGGATAATTTTATTTTCCGTCTCCACATTTACCAGTTCCGCATTTGGCTTTAACCTCTTTTTTAGCATCTCCGCATTTTCCATCACCACATTTTTTTTCGACTGCTTTTTTACTGTCACCACACTTACCATCTCCGCATTTTGCAGATTTTTCGGTTTTGACATTACCATTTGTATTGGTTTCATAACAGCCAACAAAAGTTAGCAAAGCAAAAGTTGTTGCTAGTGTTAAAAATAAATTTTTCATGATATCTCCTTTATAGATATATGAAATTGTATCGGGAGTGTATGTAGTTGTTGTGTAGTGGTAGCAGGAGAGAGGAGGCTAAAAAGCCTCTTCTTATATCTTTTCTAGTCTGTAGCCAATGCCTCTTGCATTTTTGATTGGAAATCCAAGTTTGTGTTTTAGTTTGTTGATATGTACACGAAGTGCCATTTCAGAAGGACGCTCCATCACTTCAAAGAACTGATCTTTAGTGATGTTTTGTTCTAAGTTTCTAATCAAAAGATCAAAGATATGTCTTTCAACATGTGTTAAAGGAATCTCTTTACCATTTGCTATAACTTTTTTATTTAATGAGTCATACTTTAAGTTTCCATAGTCTAAAAAGTCAAATTGATCGTTGATACTTGCTTTGATACGAACTATAAGCTCACTTGTCTCAAATGGCTTTTTGATATAGCTATCCATACCAGTATCATAAGAAGCTGATAGTGTTCCTAAATCTTTAAGTGCTGTCATAAAAAATGCTGGTGTTGCGTCCAACTTTTCTCTCAACTGGGCAATTAAATCAAACCCCTCAGTATATGGTGTATTAACATCCAAGAGATAAAGATTAAAATCTTCATTGGTTGCTTTTTTTAGTGCCTCTTTTGGGTTATTTGCGATGATAACATCGAATCCCTCGCCTTGTAAGGCTGCTTGTATAGTTTGGGATAAAATCGCATCATCTTGTAATAATAATATTCTGCTCATAATTTCCACCTTTCGTTTTGTTGTTTCTAATTATACCATGATATGTGTTAACGAAATGTTAACCTAGATCAAGAATAATGACTAAATTTGGGGCTTTTAGGCTTATATTTATCATTAATGAAGTTGAATATACACCACTTTCAACACAATTTTTAGAGATGACCGTTGCAGATAATGGTATTTTGTTATCATTTGATTTAGAGATGATATGGGAGTAACTATTATCTTCGATTTGATAATTTCTCTCATATGAAGCAGATGTGGTGAGTGCTTGATCTTCAATTTCAATAAGCTTTGCATTTTGGGTTGGATTTTTTGGATCTTTGATGCCAACTCTAAATTTTTCGCCATTTGGTTTTTTCCCAATAGCATAGATATCGCCACCAAAATTGATAAGTGCTGATTTTATTTTATTTTTTTTCACAATGGCTGTTGCTCTGTCTACAGCGTACTCTTTGACAAAGCCGCCAAGGTCTATCTTTGTAAAACTGTTATCAAAGTAGATTTTATCTTTTTTGATGTCAAAATGTTCACATCCAACAAAGGTAAGTAGGGCATTTTTTTCTTCTTCAAGCGTCTCTATAGAAGTTTGAGTTTTGTAAAGGTCTTTGATGGTAGCGACTGTGATATCAAAAACACCACCAGTCTGTTTATAATACTGTTTAGCACGCTGTAAGAGAGATTTGCTTTCACTATCCAAGCTATTTTCTTGCCGTGAGTTTATAAGTGAAAGAAAAGAGTTTGGATCATAATAGTTATATTTTTTCTCTAGCCTTTTAGCTTCGTTTAAAA
>JAOZKZ010000221.1 GCA_029935075.1 Campylobacterales bacterium | reverse complement strand
GTCCTAAAAATGTTTCTGAAGAAGAGCGAAAAGGTGCATGTAAAAAAGCAAAAAGTGTTGTGGGAGAACAATATGATGTCAATTTTGAATTTGATATTGAAGAGGAGTTGCAACACTATACAGGAACAGATAAAAAGAGTGCCAAACGAGATCTTTTTGAGAGTCTAAGATATATAAAAAAATTTGATCATGCTTTTTCTTGTACAGAACTTGTCAGTTATGCTTGGTGGCATAAACGAGAAGATTTACGTATTTTTAGAAAGAGAAGAAGAGGAAGAAGTATCATCTTAGCTGATGATTTTTTAAATGGTAGTTGGGAAATTAAATGGCTTAGTAAATCTGTAACGCCAGATATGGCTCTAAAGTATGGTTTACATGAGGAAGGTGTTTCTATGATTAAAGAGTACTTAGCTAATACAAAATGAAACACTTATAGAACACTTATCAGTTATTATTTTCTATATATAAATAAGGTAAAAGGTTTAGAAACTAATGGTTTCTTTTAGTTAGGCGACTCCAAGGGAATAAACACACCAATAGCTTTATGAGGTTTTTCATAGGCAAGGCAATCGTTTGAAGGACTAGCTAGCTAATTCAAAAACGATTAACGAAGTCTATGGAAAACCTCATAAAGCCCGTAGGGAAGCCACAGAGAGGGCAATCTTTACAAAATAAAATTCTTGAATTAGCTACGGCTAGTCCTGCGAATTATATTTTGTAAACCTTACCCTCTCTGTGGCTTCTATTGGTGTGTTTATTCCCTTGGAGTCGCCTTAGGTAATAATTAAAAAACGAGGAGGAAGTTATGCCAACAACAGTTGCAAAAATAGCATGTTGTCCTGATATTCAGGATAATGATGTATGTGAAAGTATGAATTTTCGATATGTAGTTCCATTTCAAAGTGAGGATAAAATTAGAGTAGAAGTGATACTCCATTTTGAATATCAGAGATGTGTTGGTTCAGTTGTAATGGGTGAACCTATATATTCTACCACACTAATGCCAGGTGAGAAGGTACAACTACATACTAGTGATCGCCATTCTCGCTGGTCATATGATAGTGAATCAAATCTTGCTTATCATAATGAGACAACATCTGAAGAGTCATTTTTTAGTGCAGGGTTTGCTAAAGCGATTAGTGATTTATCAATTAGTGAAACTGGAGTTGTTGCTTCAAATTATGAAGAGTCATGGTCTGAAGGAGGTAGTGGTGCAAGTTTGAACCTAGGTATCATCAAAATTGGTGGTGGCGATAGTGGAGGAAACTATGATATTCACTCTTTAAAACAGTTTGCATATAGTTTGTCTAAACATACACAAGCTGCTTCAAGTTATGTTGCTTCTGGTGTTCGTGCGAAAAGTGCTACAACGATTGGAGAAGTTGCGAAAAACAGACATGCTAAAGGTGGATCAGAATCAAATTTTGAAGTAACATCACGAACTTTTAGTAACCCAAATAAATGTAATGCTGTAACATATATGTTTCATAAACTCAATAAATTGCAGACTATAAAGTTTAAGCTTATTGCCATTGAGAGAAGAGTTGTAGATCCTGCTGCTCCAACTGGAGCATATCAAACAATGCGTTTAGATACTAGGGGACAACTCAGAGTAATTCCAAAAGCGATTTCTGCAACAAATAAGGATCGACTTGATATTGAAGAGAGAGCAAGAGTTAGTGCAAGCAACCAAATCACTCCTCAACCTGAACCACCAACATCTACATTGGAGCCAATCAGTTTGGAGCTTCGTCAAAAAGCTTTGAAGCATGTTGATCGAGAACTACAAAAAGAACATTTGATTGATATGAAAGGTAATCCAACTGATAAAATCGTTGCAAAGCTTAGTTGGGAAAAAACTGAGTATTTACCAACACCAGGTGTGATTATCAAAGGATGTTTGGATGAATGTAATACATGCGAACCTACACTAAAGCAAGAGATAGAGTTGGAGTTAGCTCGTAAAGCATTAGAGAATGCTCTATTGGAAAAACAAATTGCTTTATTGGAGCTTTCGCAAGAGTATCGTTGTTGTCATTATGCTAGCAATGATACTGACTAACATATTTTAGGTTCCCTGATTTCTTAGGGAGTCTAAATCTGTATAATTATTAGGAGGATATCATGCCAAGATATGAGTATAAAAATAGAACTTTAGATGCACGACCAGACAGGCTTGATTTAAGAGATAGAGCATATCGTCCTCCACTTCAATCTCTTCCTTCAGAGTGGCCTTCAAAACAGTTTATGGAGATAGTCCTTCCTTTTTATGCCAAAAGCAAGATGATTTTAAATCAAGGTAAAGAGGGATCATGTACAGGATATGGACTTGCGGCCGTTATCAATTATCTGTTATGGCGTGAGGCTGTTGATTTTGATAGTATTGAAGATATCTGTATAGAAAATATAGAAAAAATTATTGTTAGTCCTAACATGCTTTATAACATGGCAAAAATATATGATGAATGGGATGGAGAAGATTATGAGGGGTCAAGTTGTCGAGGGGCAATGAAAGGTTGGCATAGGCATGGGGTTTGTAGAAAAACAAGTTGGGAACATGCAGCTAATGAAAAAAAATTACCGAAAAGTGGTTGGGCTAAAGAGGCTGTTGAAAATCCATTAGGTGCTTATTATCGTATCAACAAAGATTCAGTTACCGATATGCAATCCGCTATCAAAGAGGTAGGTGCTATATATTGTTCTTCTGTTATTCATGCTGGTTGGTGGCTTGAAGCATCAGATATTTTACCTATTATAGAGTGTAGTAACCATCCGATAGGTGGTCATGCCTTTGCCATTGTTGGTTATAACGAAGATGGATTTATCGTTCAAAACTCTTGGGGTGAAAAGTGGGGACATCAAGGTTTTGCTGTGATGAGATATAAAGATTGGGTACAAAATGGTGCGGATGCGTGGGTCGCTGTACGGGGTGCACCAATACATTATGGTTCATCACCTCGTACATTTTCTAACCAATCTCTCGAACCTAAATTGGATAATTTTAAAAAAGGTATTACTACAAGCATTACAGCTGCTTGGAGTGAAGAGAAAGCATATCAGCACTCTTTAGTGATTGGTAACGATGGAAGACCAAAGTTGACGATAGTAGAAGCACAAACTCCAGATATGTCAGTGGAGATGATTTGCCATGACAGCGTTGAAAAATGGCTCCAAGAGAGTCCAGATAATAGAAAAATTGTGATTTATGCACATGGGGGAATGATTTCTGAAAAATCCTCTATCAATAAAATTAGAGTAATGGCACCTTATTTTAAAGCCAATGGTATCTATCCCATATTTGTCACTTGGAAAACTAGTGCTTTAGAGACAATTAGCAACCAAATCGAAGACAAAATAAAAGATATATTTTCTAGTGTAGGTATAAAATCTTCAAGCAGGCAAGCTAAAGGGATTTTAAAAAAATCTGGGGAAGCAATAAATCGAGCAATTGAAAATTTTGCAAGAAAAATTGTTGTGAAAAGCTCATGGTCAGAGATAAAAGAGAATGCAAAATTTGCCTCTGATAGAGCAGTACAAGGATATGCACAACAACGACATACAAAAGCTGGCGGCATGGAACTTTTGGCAAAAGAGTTAAAAAAATTAAAAGA
>JAOZKZ010000220.1 GCA_029935075.1 Campylobacterales bacterium | reverse complement strand
AAAAATATCACTAATAGTGATAAAAACAAATTCTTCTTCATGAAAAACTCCTAAATGAAATATTTTAAACTATAAGAATTTTTTATGTTCTAAATTTATAGCTTATGTTAATGATAACCAATCAAAAGATAAATTTTTATTATATTATATATTTGATTATCTTATTAACTAAACTTTAAGAATGCAGTTAAATTGGTATTAAGCTTCATTCTGTATAATTATTTTTCAAATTAATTTATTATCTTTATTATAAGGGGAAGTTATGAATAGAAGGAATTTTTTAAATTTGTCTGCTATTACAGCAGTTTCAGTTGCATCGGGGGGATGTAATTCTAAAACTGTGCAGACAAAAAGTATCTTAGCAAAACAGTTAAAAGCTGAGAAAATAAAAAAACGTGTAGTAATCGTAGGAGGGGGATTTGGTGGTTTAAATACTGCATCCGCAATCAAACAAAATGATCCAAAAAATGAAATCGAAGTTATCGTACTAGAGAAAAATCCTACATACTTTGTCTGTCCAATGAGCAATACTCTACTTAGTGGTGACAAAGCATTTAAAAAGGATAATTTTATCTTCAACTATGCAAATGTTCAATTAGAGTATAAAGTTGAAGTTATACATACGGAAGTAATTGATATAGATCGAAGTAAGAAATATATCTCTACAACACAAGGTATTTTAGAGTATGACTTTCTTGTGTTAGCACCAGGTATTTCTTATGATTATAAAGTTGAATTTCCGACTTGGAGTGATGCAAAGATAAAACGAGCTCAGCTTGAAGCACCAGGTGGACTTATAAGTGATTCTGGTGTTGAACATGCCATATTACTAACACAACTAGAAAAATTTAAACTCCGTGGTGGAAAAGGTGAAATCGTTATCATTCCACCAAGAACAAGACTCATGAAAGGTCTGAACAAATCTATAAAACATAAATCTCTTATGAGATGTAAACCTGCCTCTTATGAGAGAGCTTGCATGATTGGTGACTGGATAAAGAGAAATGATTTAGTAGGAAAAGCAACCATAACTATACTAGACTCTAGCCCAAGACCACAAGCTAAATCAGCTGCATTTGAACAAGTTTTTGAAAATGAGTATAAAGGAATTATCGATTATATCGGTGGTTTTGACTTGATGGATGTTGATTTTGATAAAAAAGAGATAACTTTTAGAGATATTGATGATGATGCTGAGTATATCAAAGCAACAAGAACTTATGAGATATTAAACCTCATGCCAATTCACAACGCAAGTCCTCTTATCAAAATGGCAGGATTAGAGACAAACAGTTGGGGTGGAGCAATTTTAAAACCTAAAAAGATGTATTCAGTTACAGATGATAAAGTATTTGTTGTTGGAGATAGTGCTGTTTTCAAAAAAGGTGTATATTCTGATAACCCTAAGAAAAAAGGTGGAGTTCCTGCAGCTGCACAAACTGCATATAGTTTGGGAAAAGAAACTGGATTACTTATCGCTGAGAGAATTTTAAAAAACAAAGATAATGATTTAGTAAAATTTTCAGCAAGCTGTTTTTCAATGGTTACAACTGTACCTAAAAAACTTGGCATCTCGATAACAAAAGATTTTACATATGATGACAAAGGTACTATGATTATCACGGAGACTATACCTATGGTAGATGGTAAGTATTATAACAAAACTGGGGGAGAAGGACTTCTTGGCTGGTTTGAGGGTGTTACAGCAGATACATTTGCTAAATTTTAAACTATTTGGTGGGATTTTCCCACCCTACGAGTTAATGCATTAGAAACTTTAAGATGACATCGTCATCTGCTTGGACTTTACCCATAACTCTATCTGTCTCCCCACCAAAAATTTTACCCATAAGTCCCATGTTCATTGTTGAGATGTAAGTACTACCATCACTCTTTTCATACACAGCAATTGAGTGTGGCATCATAGCTGCTACAAAACGTGTATCATCATGTTTTATCAATTCAAATGCATACTTCCCTTGCCCTAACTTCATTACTCTAGTAGCAGGTATCTCTTGCTTTAAGTTTTTTTTCACACTTTTTTGCATATCCATAACTTTTTTAACAACCCACCCCTGCTTCTTAGCATTTTCGCTAATTACCTTTATAGTCTCATCTACACCATGTGGACTTTTCAACTCATGTACCATCATCGTGGGAGCCATTTTAAACATAAACACACCCATGATTAACGCACCAAGTAACATAAAACCTAAACTTTTTAACATTCTAAACCCTTTTAATTTTTATTTATTATACAATTAACATTATGATACCTAGTAACATAATGATGGCAATCCCTACAAAACTAAGTATATTTGCCAAATTTGAAAACTTCTCTTCTGATTTTTCTCTAGCTTTTACACTCAAAGCTGCTGCTATAAAAATTACAACTGACATTCCCATGCTCATAAAAATTGCAGAGACAAATCCTGTAAAATACATCCCAAGTGAAATTGTAAATATAAAAATTAGTACCGTAGTAGGACATGGAATCAGACCAGCTCCTAAAATCACACCCAAGTCTGCATTTTTTTCATCTACATGACATGAATGGCAACCACAAGTTGGTTCATGCGTACTCCACTGTTTCATAGCTTTTGGTTTTTTTGGAAGTTTTCTATACAGAAGATACAATGCCATAATGATAATAATTACAGCCGATACTTTTGTCAGATAATACTCCGCTTGATCCATAAAAGTTGACATCAGAGTATTTAAAACAAAATAGACTACAAGTGTCAAAATCAACGCTGAAAAAGTATGAACTACTCCTATCATAGCTGAGATAAAAAAAGCTTTTTTAACATCTCTGTTTGACGCTAAAAAGTAAGACGATACAAGTGCCTTACCATGTCCCGGTCCCAATGCGTGAATAATTCCATAAGCAAAAGAGAAAAGCATCAACGAGAAAAATGCCATTCCACTCTCTTTGTACTTTATATCAAGTAGATAAGTTCTCATTTTAGTGGTAGTTGCAGCCAAAAGATTTGAAAGTGTTTGGATAAAATAACTCTGTTTTGGCTGTTCTTGTATCTGGGCAATCTTTTTAGGCTTGACAACTTCATCAATCACTTTATTTACATCCACTATGTCGAAAAAGAGCATATACATGTTTGCATTTTCTATGATTTTATACTCTTTTGGAGTATCAAACAAAATCCCCAAAGGGTTGATAATAAAATTCATATAATCTTCATCGTCAAATATAGAGAAATATAAAATATACTCTTTATGGAGTGGATAACCAAGTGTGAGGTTGTAATCAAAACAGAGTTCACCAGATTTTAAATATGTCTGATAAGAAGTGGGTTCAAACTTCATCTTTGGAATTTGCTCAAAAGTAGTGTTGATATCTTTTTTATAATACTTTATCTCAGTCAAAAAATCAATCGGCTGGATATAATCTACAAAAGCTTTCTCTATCTTTTTTAGCTCATCAACATCAAAAGTTCTGTCTCCATTTTTATCATATTTTGGAATGATAGTTTCTATAAACTCTTTGGAAAACTTCCAAGAAATTTGTGCTTTTTGAATGGTTGTATCATTTATATCTACTTTTATATCCACATGGGCAGAAGGTGTATATTGTGCACAAAGAGCACATGAAAAGAGGTTTGA
>JAOZKZ010000219.1 GCA_029935075.1 Campylobacterales bacterium | reverse complement strand
GAAGAGGGTTCTCTTTTGATTCCTGATTTTAATTATGATGCAGAGAATAATTTTGGTGGGATTGAGTTGGATAAGTTTCAACATGGACGAAAAGTGTCTAAGGTAAAGTTGGATGATTTTTTAGAATTAGATAGGCTTGATTTTATAAAGATTGATGTGGAAGGGATGGAGCAGGGTGTGATAGAAGGTGCGACACTTATGATAGAGAAGTTTAAGCCCATACTTTATGTGGAAAATGACCGCTTAGATAAATCTGAAGCTTTACTAAAAACCATTAAAAATTTAGGATATAACATCTACGCACATAATCCTAGACTTTTCAACCCTGAAAACTATGCTAAAAATCCTGATAATATCTTTGGAAATATCGTCTCTAAAAACATCCTTTGTATCCATCAAACAAGTCCGTTAAAAGTAGATGGATTTCAAGCTATTTGATTTATTGGCATATTTCTTGCTTGTATTAAATCAAAAGGGAGAATTATGTCAACTCAAGAAAAGATACAATCATTAAATTCTGCACTACAAGCACACAAAAGCGGTAATACTAACTTAGCTAAATCAATTTATATAGATATATTGATAGAAGATGAAAACAATGTTCAAGCACTCTGTAACCTTGGCATGATTTATAAACAAAATGGAAATTTTTCACTCGCCTTAAGTACGCTCAACAAAGCAATTTCTATAGACACCTCAAATGTTATCGCTTATGTCAATCTTGCTTCATTATATATCGAAATAGAGCTGTTCGATAGAGCACATGAAGCTTATGAAAAAGCGTTGAAAATTGCACCAAAAGATGCCAATATTTATAATCTTACTGCCATAGTATATGAAAAACAGGGAAAACTTGATAAAGCGATAGAGTTTTATAAAGAGGCGATAAAGTGTGATGAAAAGTTTGTCAAAGCTTATAATAACATTGGTGTAATTTTATATAAACAAGGGCGTTATATTTCTGCAATTGAGATGTTTAAAATGTCACTCACAATTGATGGTGAATTTATCTCTACTTATGTAAATCTAGGGGCTACTTATAACAAAGCAAAGATGTATGAAGAGGGTGAAAAAGTACTGCTTGAAGCAATAGAGCTTGATGATAATGCTTCAGGTGCGTATGCGAATCTTGGAAATATTTATAACAAGATGAAAAAACACGATAGTGCAAGAATAAACCATGAGATGGCATTGATGTTAGATGATAAATCCTCTTCAAACCATGCCAATATAGGTATCACTTACAAAAACTTAACCATGTATGATGAGGCACAAAAATCTTTAGAAAAAGCGATAAAAATTAAGCCTGATTTTGTCAATGCTCATTTTGATTTGGCGACGACTTATCTTTTGATGGGTGATTATGAGAGAGGTTTTGCAGAGTATGAGTGGCGATTTAAAAAGGATGAGATGCAATCACTTTTGTTTGAATTATTAGATGTTTTACAAAAGCCTAGATTTGAGTTAGGCTTAGAGACAGAAGATAAAACATTGTTACTTTATTCTGAGCAAGGTTTTGGAGATATTATCCAGTTTGCAAGATTTGCAGAGGTGTTAAAAGAGCGATATCCTACGCTAAAACTAAAAATTCAAGTGCGTTCAGAGTTAAAAACTTTGCTTGAGGAGATGGACTGTTTTGAAGAGGTGTTAGTTCGTGGAGAAGAAATTGGGGAGTTTGACTATCAGTTGGCATTGATGAGTCTGCCGTATGTGTTAAAAACTACACTAAACTCACTTCCAAATAGTACACCTTACATGAGAGTAAATGGAAATATTGATGTAGATTTAGATGAGAAAAAGTTAAATATTGGTGTAGTTTGGGGTGCGAGTCGTACTAGTGAAAGTTATGAGGGTAGGGTCTATTCGCTTAATTACTTGAAGCCACTTATGGAGGATGAAGATATTCAACTCTATTCACTTCAAGTTGCTGGGGATGTTGAAGAGATTGAAAAACTAGGATTAAGTAGCAACGAAATTATCAACTTAGAAGATAAATTGAGTGATTTTAAACAAACTGCGTTGATGATAGAAAAGTTAGATTTTGTTATCACAAGTGACACTTCTGTTGCACATTTGGCTGGGGCTTTGGGAAAAGAGACTTTTGTGATGTTGCAGAAAAATGCAGAGTGGCGTTGGGGGTTGGATGAGCATAAAACTCCTTGGTATCCAAGTCATAAATTGGTACATCAAGAGCGTCAAGGGGATTGGGAAAGTGCATTTTCCAAAGTTTATAAGATGATACAAGAGAGAAAAAAATAGATGACAGCAGCAATTGGACAGTTGGGGAAAAACCAACTTTTAGATGCTTTTAAAGCGATATTGGCATTTCATTTTGGAAATGTTTCAACCTCTACGATAGAGAAATTATCACCTAAATCTTTAAAAGAGTTTGATGTTAAAGCGATAAAAACCATTTCAAAAGAGCTTGGACTTGAAACGCATTATAAACAGTTACCATTGGAGCAGATTCAAAGACACATGTTACCATGTATCGCAGTTTCAAAAAGTGGTATGAGTATGATGCTTCTTGATTTTGATGAAAAAACAGCGACGATAAAACGAAGCCAATATGAAGAGAAAGAAGTGGTCTCAAAATCAGCATTGAAAAATTATGATAAGTTTGTTTTTATCACAAAACCAGAAATTGAGACAGATGTTTTAAAAATAGGAGATGAAAATGATAAGTCATGGTTTTATACTCCTATCAAAAAAGAGTGGAGGGCGTATATCGAGGTGGGAGTTTTAACACTTTTTATCAATATCTTTGGACTTGCTCTTCCGCTTTTTACGATGAATGTTTATAACCGTGTTATCCCAAACTTTGCGACTGAAACACTTTTTGTTTTGGCTTTTGGTGTGGGCATCATCCTTTTGTTTGATGTGATACTAAAAAGCTCTCGTGTGCATATTATGGAGAGCGTAAGCAAAAAACTCTCTAACCATTTTGAAGAGGAGTTGTTTAAAAAAGTTTTGAGTATTCAGAGTCAACATGACCAGTATTTGGTGGGGACTAAAACCAATCTTTTTCGTGAACTCTCTTTTGTAAAAGACTTTTTTGCTTCAAAGGCAATTTCAGTTCTTGATATTCCTTTCTTCTTTACCGCAGTTTTGGTTATCTATATCATTTCGCCAGTCATGGCTATTGTCCCTTTAGTGGCAGCTTTTTTATCATTAACTTTAAACTATTTGATGCAATATCCAATCGCAAAACTTCATAAACAAAACTTTGAAGGGGCTCAATCAAAACAAGCCTTTTTAGTAGAACAACTCCAAGGTCAAGAAGCGATAAAATTAGCAAATGCCCTTCCAAAACGGACTGAAAAATGGCGAAAAGTTGTGAGTTTTTATAACCATATCCAGAGTAAAATCCAACTCTTAAATGGCATGAGTTCATTTGTTTCGTATAGTTTGCTTCAAGCGGTTTCACTAGGTACGGTAATTGTGGGTGTTTTTGCAATCCATGATGGCACGCTGTCTGTGGGTGGGTTAATCGCTGTGACAATTTTAGCAGCACGAGCGATGGTTCCTATCATCTCACTTTCCAACATCATGATAAAGTATAAACAAGTGAAAGAGTCACTGGATTCATTAAACAAATATTGGCATCTCCCAAGTGAAAATCAAAAATATATGGA
>JAOZKZ010000059.1 GCA_029935075.1 Campylobacterales bacterium | reverse complement strand
CTTGGACTTGAAACAGACCAAAGAAGCAATATAAAAACTATGGGTTACGCTACTTTAACTGAGGGTATATTTGCAGCTGGAGATATGCGACGAGGGCAGTCACTTGTGGTTTGGGCTATCAATAAGGGGCGAGAGTGTGCTAGAGAAATGGATGAGTATTTGACTGGGGTGTCTTCGGTTTTAAATGCTAAAGATGGCTCTTTATATGAGCATAGATAAGAGGAAATCCCTCTTATCTATTTAGATTTAGTCACCTACTGTACGAACGCAACGATAATTTCGATTACTTGTTTTTAATGAATTGGAGCCATTTACAGCATCCTCACCATTTGCAAAGTTTACCATCCAAGCTCGTAATGAATCTTTATCACTCGTTGTAGACGAAAAGTAACTACCTGCATTTGTATGTTTAAACGCAATCGGTATAGCAGTACCAGTAGATTTACTTTTATCTGCAATAGAGAGTAACTCATTGACATTTGGCAATCTCCAATCACTATATCCTCCAAGTGTTGATATCTCACAAGCTTTTATTGCATTTTTCCAAGTTTCAACTGGTAACACAAAAAGTGGCATCTGAGGAAAAGGTCGAGGTATCATCATAAGATTATCTTGCCACTGTAGTTTTGTGAAAGAGTCATTAACGATATTATTTACTCTTGTAAACCTTGGAAGAAAAAAAGCAAACCATCGAGTAGTTCGTACACAACGCACTCTTTTTGTAATTGAGTCTGTAGTAGCAGAACTATAATCTGTTCCATCATAAAAATTCATAGCATAACGATGTTTTATAGCTCTTTTATTTTGGGTAATAGACCAATAACCTGTGTTTAAAGTGTTGTCAAATTCATCAAATATCGCAGGATTATGTGAACCTCTATCTGTTAAGGTATATAAATCATAAACTGAAGGTAATCGCCAATCATCATGTCCATACTCATTTAGTTGATTACAGTATGTAGCTGCCCCAGGGATAGTAACAATCCAAACCTTTCTATCACTATAACTCTTCAGAGGTATCTGAGAGGAGTTATCTATCCATTGTAATCCAGCAACATTATCTGTAATTGTACTACCATTATCTGTAAAACTTCTCTCTACTCCTTCTTGATAATCACCATCATCACCTACCTCATATCTATGAGTTTGTCCAGTTTTTAAGACATTGCTCGCACCATTTAAATCGTTTATATTTACCTCTATATCTTGAAGCGTTTTATCTGCAGCAGCACTTGCTCCAACTGTCATCAAATATCTACTTTGCGTCTCATAATCTGGTGCAGTTTTAAATGTCACTACACCACTAGTAGAATTGATATCAAAACTACTACCATCTCCACCTGCTTCAATTGAATAAGTTATCGTATCACCATCAACATCTGTAGCATCTACATCTACTGCACTAAATTGATTTTCATCAACTGACACACTTCTTGAATTTCCACCTATAATAACAGGAGCTGTTCCTTCTCCAACATCATTGATATTTATCGTGATATTTTGAGCAACTACACTTGCCCCATCACTAGCCTCTACAGTCAATGCATAAGTTGCTTTAGTTTCAAAATCTGGAGCAACATTAAACGAAACTGCACCACTATTTGAATCAATTGTAAATGCCGCTCCATCACCTCCAACTAATATCGCATAACTTATCGTATCTCCATCTGCGTCTGTGGCATCTACATCTACAGCACTAAATTGATTTTCATCAACACCTACTGTATCGCTAGTTGTAATCACCGGTGGGTTATTAATCGCAGCAACTTCAACTGTCACAGTCACAGTTTGAGTCTTTGTTTGCGAGCCATCATTTGCAGTTATAACTACAGTATATACTCCCTCAGCAGCTGGGCTTTTAAAAGTCAAATCTCCCGTACTTGCGTCCAAATCAAAAAGCCCTGCATCAGTACCAGAAAGTGTATAAGTTACAGCATTTCCATCAGGGTCTACAGCACGAACTGTCATAACCACAGTTTCACCAGCACTCAATGAAATGTCAGGGTCTGTCTGAAAAGTTGGTACACCCAAAACTGCAACACTAGGGCTACTTCCCCCACCACATCCCACAAAACCAATCACACCTAAACCTAAAGCTGTTGCCAAAACCATGCTAAGTTTTTTACTTTGCATCTCTTCCTCCTTCTTTTAATTTAAAGATTTAAATCTTCCTCACTATTAGTGTAAGATGTAAAAGTTGCATGATAATTTCATTTTTAAAAAAATAATTTTTAGAAGAAGGAGATAACATTAATATGTTTAATTTATTTTATTAATAATACAATTTATTTAATATTTAAGAATTATTGTGAAAAAGTAAATTAATTAGAATATTTTACCTATATTGGAGAAGTATATATAACTATGTTACTTTTCGTAACATAATGACAATTTTATGGGATAGCTAAAAACTCAACTGTAAAAATAAGCCCTCTATTTCGAGTCACTTCAAAAGTTCCTTCCAACTGTTTTACAATCAACTTTACAAGTCGTATGCCAAGTGTTTGACTATTTAACATCTTTTCGATATCAATATTTTCATTACGACTTTCATGGTAACTAAACAGATAATGATTCCCATGTTGTGACAAAGAAATCTTGACTTGATCACCACCTTTATCTTCTTCAAAAGCATATTTAATCGAATTTGTAAACAATTCACTAAGAATTATCCCTATCAAAAACATTGTCTCTATGGGTAGAGAGATATGATTGCTTTCAACCTGCACTAAAATATTTCTATTACTCACCTTGCTAATCATATCTGTTAGATTTCTAGTATATAAATTGAAAGAGACTTCCCCATCATCATAATTTTGATACAGAGACTCATGATTCATAGCAATTGCTTCGATGCGTTGTTTGCTATTTTTTAAAATTTTCTTGGTATTTTTTTCGGTTACTGTATCTAGTGTATTTATCTGAAGTCCTAAAATAGAAGCAATAGTGTTGAGATTGTTTCTTATACGATGGTGAATTTCACTCTGCGATACTTCACACTGTATATTGTCAGTTGTAGCAAATACTCTTTTTAACCCTTGATCTATTTTGATAAATGCTTCCATAATGCACCATCCTTTCTAAACTACAATAGTTTCGTAATCAAAATTTTACTACACGATAATTGCCTATTTGTTGCATTTTGAATAGAAATGATTTACTAAATATAAATAATTAGATATTTAGCTATATTCATATAAATAGTTAAAATTTATATGAATATAGCTCATTGATAATAGTGCTCTATTTTTGCATAGCAGTCAATATCTCACAAGCTCTTGAAATAAGATCTCTATTTTTCTTTAACAAATCGTCTTTTGTCATTTTATACGTATAATCTGGCTTAACACCCAAATCTTCTAAAGGGATACCTGCATTTGAACCAACTCTCAAAGTTCGTCGCATTGCAATTGTAAAATTTGCCCCAAATGGAAGAGGTTTTAAGTATTTGGATGTTTCAATTGCATTGTGAGTAAGATAATAAAGCAATGAATGTGTCCATACATTTGCCCCTCCTGCTCCTGTATGGTCATGGATACCAAGTATCTTACCTAGCTTATGATCTTGAAATCCAGCTACAAAAATATCAGTTGCACTATAACATAAGGCATCGGTTACAAGTACCAGTTTTGGTTGATTTTTGGCTCGATATGGTTTTAATGATTTAGCTGAAGTGATTGGATATCCTAAGGTATACAAAGCCCCTGTCTGCTTAATCTCTTTGATAGAGTTATGCCAAGTAGTTAAATCCAGCTCTGGTAATAGAGTAGAAGGTGAATGCAATCGGCATAGCTCTTCTATGAGATGCGTATTGATAAATTGTGTAGGTTCAGGTGTGATATGTTTATCAGTTAATGACTGCAACATCCACTCAGAAGCCAATATATTTCCACCTCCATTACCACGAACATCTAAGATAATCCCTTCTTCTTTTGAGAATACATGAACCAATCTTTGAAACTCTTTGACAAATTCTTTAGGCTCATTAGTCGCAAAAGAGAAGATTCTAATATAACCAAAAGAGTTTCCATTATGACTTACTTTGGTTGCTCTAAAATATCCAGGAAAAGAGGTTTTTTCATATGCACTTGAAAAGTGTATAAATCTTCTCTGCTTTTGTAATAATTTTTCAACACTTACAACACTTGAGGCAAAAAAATGTTTTTTTACATTTTGGATGAGTTTAGTCAGATAATCATAACCAAATGATAGACAAAATTTTCCTTCATCACTCTCGCTCTGTGAAGTAAAAATAGAATCATGGATAGATCCTACAATCCATGGCATAGTTATCCTTTGTCTCTTTCCATCATTTGTTATATAGTGAATAGTTACTCTCTCTTCCTCAGGTGCTAACATCATCGCCAACGGTCTAAATGTCATAGAGTCTAATCCCCGTGCAAATCTTGCATCTGGATTACTTCCTGCGTACCTATCTCCATTGTGTTTTATTGCACGTTTGATTGGTATATTGTTCCAATGGGTAATTTCAACCCCTTTTTTAAAGTGAATTGATGGAGATTTACCGATAATCTTAGAAACTATATATTTTGCTTCATTTTGCTCAAAATACTCTTCGATAGAAAATGGAACAAAAGCAACTTTATCATTGAAAGGTGCTGGTAAATTATAAGTTGTATGTAAATCTCTTATAGAGTTAAATATATTTATAACTCTTTTATGAAACTCTATTTCACTCAAATAGTAATCATCCTCTTCTATCTCTTGTTTAAATATATTTAATTGTTCTATAGGATTAGAAGCATGCATCGCTTTTTTCAGCGGTAGATGTACATAAGCATGGTCTAGTAAAACAATCGCTTGATTTATGATTGTTCTTCTATCATGTAAACTCAAATACCCAGATGTATCATAAAACTTTGACAACAATTGAAAGGACTTGAAATTTGATTTGATAGAAGTACCAAGATTATTGATATGACTTTCAACATCTGATAAATCAATCGTCTCTCCATAAAATGAAGGCAATTCAAGTTTTATATATTCTGGTAAGTTTTTTTGTACAGCTAATTTTTTAAAATAGTGTCTATCATTTGCGATAGTTGCCTTATCAAGCTTCAATGGTTCCATGATTTGTGAAAGTGGAGTGGAAGCAACTTCTAAAAAACTACCCCCTGTTACTTCATCATCGTATAAAATATGATGTCGCTGACTGGAATCCTCACTATCTTCATGTTCAGACTCTATAAACCACTGAGTATCTGGAAATTGTGTACTACTTACACCACCAAATATACCAGCTGTGCTATGTTCCATCTGATATGCTAGTTGTGGCAAATCATTCATGCCATTTTCTAATTTTTTCTGTGCTTCATTAAATGAAATATCTATATCTATAGGGTTTTCTATAGATTTATTTGCAAGATATAAGTATCGTTTACTACTACCTAGCTTGACCTCTTCAAGATTTATATCAAATTTTTTCATTAATCGTTTTTGACCGATTCTAGGTATTCCATCGATAATAACCCAAGATATATTTTGCTCTTTTGCTTCGATAAATTTACTATAAGGGTCTCCTCTTTTTCCTCCAATAACTATCAAATCTACTTTTTTACCAACTTCCAAACTACCTAAATGCTCTTCCCATTTCAAAATTTTAGAAGCATTTGTTGTAACCATACGAACTAACTCTTCATCAGAAAAAATACCTCCTAACTCTTTACTGTGGAGACGAGCAACTTTGAGTTCACATAACAGATTTTTACTCCCACTAGCTGACCAATCCGCTCCAAGACCTATAAGTAAGCCGTTCTCTTTTGCAGACACAATATCAGCAGTTATTCCATAAAGTAAGAAATTACTCATAGGAGACCATATAACAGAACCTTCAAATCTTTTCATAATTTCAAAATCTTCTGGTAACAAACCTACACAATGAATTCCAGCTAAATCACGAGTAATTGCCCACTTATTAGCACTAATTTGAAGTGCTTTGAAATGTTTATTGGCATGAGAGTTAACTCCTTCTGCCAAATGAAGAAGATAAGTTTTTTTTTGTCTTTCCAACCGTTTTAGTAACTTTTCTGCATCTTTAATATCAGCAATTCTAGAGAGTGCACTAGGCAAATCATCATCAACAGTTTGTTCTACATTTCGTACAATTCCTTTATAGTATTTACGAATATTTTGATGACTAGCAAGTGTAATGCCTTGAGATGATGTAATCCCAGAAAATAACAACCTACATTCGACAAACCGAACTATAGCTTGTAGATACCCATCTATATGACCAAGTATCTTAAGTGGTCCAGTCATTAACTTTCGATAATCCTTGTCTCTTCTCCATTGGTCTCTATCTAGGAATTTTTTAGGAGCCATCCATGTTGGGATAATGTTATAGCTTAGATGATTATGTAACTCTATCATCCCTGGGTAGATAGTTCCGCCTGATTTTATAATCATCTTTTTTGTAAATCCTAAGGGTGGGTTATCAGTTAATTTTCGTATATCTACAATCGTATCACCTTCGATATAAATAATACCGTTAGGAATAACAGTAGAATTAACATCCATAGTTACAACACGACCTTCGATAGCATATCTAGTACTTTCCATTAAATTAATCTTTTCCATTTCTACCCCTTTAAGGATGGTTGATAATAGCCTGTTCTTCAGCTCTACTCAAAGGTACTGGCTTCAAAGAAAAAGCCCACCTTGGCATGGTAAATTTATAATAATCTGATGACCATTGACCATTTAAAAGTTTTGCTCTTCTTGCTCTATCTCCTGAACTACCTTGCCATTTTAAAGTACCATATGGTAAATCATAACCTGGGATTTGAAGTCGTTCCCCATTATAAGTAAAACTTGGATTATCGATATCTTTTGGATAATTTATATTTTGAATTATTGGTAAAGCATTTTGCCAATCTTGTAAATTTATGATATCTATACCATTAGTGTCTAAACGATTTATTAAAGTGTCAGAAATATCTCCAAGTGTAAGAATAAGCTTGGTTTTTTTTCTTTTAATAATTTTTTTAACAATAGCATTATAAACTTTTATAATTTGCGAATGTCCAGCCATATATTCTCTCTGTTTCATATCTATATCAAGTGTATCTACTGGCAGTACTCTTAAAATACAATAACTTTTGTCAACTCCTATAGCATGTAGGTAAGCTTGGAATTTTTGTCCAAAATCCCCAGTTAAAGCTCTACATGTAAACAAATCATTATGTGACTTTTGATCAGCTAATATTAAAATAGTTGCCTTTTTTGGTCGTCCTCTATAAATTTGTCCAAAACCAAAAGAGGCATCAGAAGTAACTCCCATAGATTCAAAATCTGGCCATGTCAACCCTTTTGAACCACCCATAAATAACTTAGCAAATGTTTTACCTGGACCTTTATCATAATCTTTATATCTGAAAACCGGTGGCTCATATGGTAAATCTCCAGAATTTTCAGAATATCCTTCATCACTTTCACTACCTAAGCTATCGTAATGAATCCTATCTCCAGAATTACCATATTTGCCCTGTTTAGAAAATAGCTGTATAGATTTTTGTGAATCTTTTCTATTGCTTGAAGTACCACCTCTTCCAATCCTCCAATTCATACCAAAAGGAAAATCTCTAAAAGGAATCGGTGCTCTAGAGTAAATATATGGTTTATGTAATAATCTTGTTGCATCTCTATCTTGTGGTAACCATGTAGCATCCTCAGAAATCCAATGGTCAATCTTGTCAATAGCATCTTGAAAACTCTGCTTTATTGCCGCTGTAGCTGCACCATTTCTTGCCCCTCCAGGATGGCGAACACCAACTATTTTTGTTTTACTATCTAGAAAATTACCTGTGCATAAACTCAAATCGCTAATTTCATCTGGACAAGTTCCACCTCGACTCTCAACCCATGTTTTAACTGACTCTTTTGCAGCTGTTCCGACAGCAACAATCAAATCAACATCATTTTTTTTCAAAATATAATTAAATATCTCATGACGATGTTTAACAATTGGTGATCGTGGATCTTGTGCGAGCCATTTTATATCATTTGTATATTGACCAAAGATAGGATAAACAAAGGTATTTACAAATAAGTAAGAATAATTGATGCCGATAACATTAAGAAAATGTTGCATTCTAGATCCTGTACCACCAGAAAAGGATCGATGGGAAATACTCTCATCTTGAGCACCTTCTTGTCCAATGATAAGTACTTTTACAGAGTTTTTCTTCAATCTTCCACGGTAAAACATAGGTCCAAAATGCCATCTAAATTTTTCACGACCCAAAGCAGTTTTTGAAAGTTGTCTATAATTTGGAGTTTCACTAAACAGTCTAGCCCAACTTAAATTTTTTGCAGGACCCACATCATATTCCCAAGGAAAACCTCTTCTTTTCCAATATTTATTACTAATCATAATAATACCTTTCAACAAGTATTTGAGAAAAATCAGCTACAAAGCACCTTTACCTTTTATTTAGATAAAATAATTATATCTAAAAATAATTTTATATTTGTTTCATTTTTCACTCACACCCAAACTCAATGCTAAAGACCAAGCCACCATTTTGTCTGATATTCATATGTGCTTTCATCTGTTTGACAGCCAATTTAATCAATCGAAGTCCAAGTGATTTACTCTGTTTTAGCTTTTCAATATCAACTATTTTTTTACTCATCTCTATATAAGTTAACATACAATTCTTTTGTTCTTTTTTTAAGCTAATGCATATTGTCTTTTTTTTCTCTTGCTCTTTCTTTATAAATGAATGTTTTAAAGAATTTGTTACAAGTTCATTGATGATGATGCCAAGTTGTAATGTTTTGTTCAAAGGTAGAGAAAGATTATCTGCATCGATTTTTACACGCAAATCTCCCTTATAAGTTTTAGTGACAAGAGCACATAAATCATTGATATATTTTTTAAAATCAATATTTACTAAATCTTTACTTTTATAAATCTCATCATGAACCATAGCAACCACTTCTATACGCAATTTACTTTTACGCAACTCTTCTTTAGCTAAATCATTGCTACCATTTTCGATATCCAATATATGCAACCCCAATATAGATGTTACAATATTGAGGTTATTTTTGACACGATGGTCTATCTCACTTTGTATATTACTGCTGATATCATGTTTTGGTTTCATAATTTTTCACATCACTCAGAAAACACTTTCCAATTATTTCTCTGATATGATGAACCTGATATCTGCGGTGTTTGAGGATAATTCTCATGAGGTAAAAGCTTACGAATTTCCTTAAACCAGTCTCGATATGTAACATCAACAGGTAACTCTTTTAGAGCTTTTAATGCTGCATAAGTAAAGGCTCCATTTGCTCTTTCATCAAACCATGCATCGTAACTATATTCAGTATCTTTACAACCACAAAGAAAAAGAGATGAAGATCGGGTTTTCCCACTTACACCACGTTTTTCTACACTTCTTGCTCTATTTAAAAGTGTTTGATCTCCTCTGATATAAAGTTCTGGTGCTAAAAACCTAGTTTTAGGCATTTTTAGAAGTTCTTCTCTGTTCCCTAACATAATATTGCTTGCTCTAGATAGTGTTCCAGAGTGGCATGAATCACTAATAAATATAATCCTTGCCCCTCTAGTTCGTTCGCTAAAAATCTCATACATTTCATCATCCGTCAAAACATTACCTTCAGCAATATCATAAGGGCACAAAGCTTCATCACGACCATCTGCTTCATCATCATCTTCATCTGGAACCCAAGTACCATGCCCAGAGTATGTAATCACAGCAATATCATCTTTACTCGTATCAGAAACTATTTTTGAAATAGCCTCAACCATATCAGCTTTTTTAGCTTCCCCATCAATAAGAGTGGTTGTTTGAAAGCCATAACTTTCAAGTGTTTCTCCCCAATCATGAGCATCATTTATGCAACCTGACAAATCACTTCCAGTCCCTGGATAATCATTGATTCCAATATGTAATGACCGTTTCATAATTTTCCCCTTTTTATTATTATATTTGACTTACATGGATAATTATAGGTTGAAAGTGTTTCGTAAGTGTTTCATTTCAATAAAAAAATATTATCTTAATATAAACGGTTTTAGTTCATTAAATTTACTAAATATTTATCCTATAAATACCGTAAACTCGCCACTCACAATTGCGTTTGGTCCACCAGCACCTTCCATGACTTGATTACCAAGTCTCACTGCCGGCATGTTGTTGATAAAAACAGTTGTACTTGCTATCGTCACTACACCATTGAACATGGGACAACTATGCATATCTTGAACTGCCCTCCATGCAATGCAGGCTTCCCTCCGATAAATACATCCATACTTCCCAGACCTAGACTCAGTGGCGTACCGTGTGTTGTCATATCTCCCAGTCTTGCTGCAGGTTTTCCTACCATCAGTTGATTCGTATTATTTTACTTTTGAGTGTTAAAACACTCTCTGCTTTGATATCTATCATATTGGCTTCGATCGTGATCTTTCTCATAAGTGAATCCATCTTTATAGTACTTCCACTTTTATCCTCGATTGTAATCTCTTCTCTGCCCATCTTATCATCTAAAGTGATACTATGACCACTTTTACTTTTTATCTCAATTTTCTCTTTTCTTTTACTATCATCAAACCTAATCTCATGTCCGCTTCTGGTTTTGATTATCTTGATGTTGTTTTTACCATCACTATTTTTCTCAGGAGGTCTATCTTTTCCACTCCAAAGAGCACCCAAGATGATGGGAGATTCCATATCTCCTTGTTCAAACGCCACGAGGACTTCTTCTCCTACTTCTGGTAAAAATAGACCTCCTTTATCATCTCCCGCCATAAAACTCATGATTCGTGCCCAGTAAGACTCTCCCTCTTCTTTGTTCCATGGATAGACGATTTTGATACGACCTGTTCCTTCAGGATCTTTGTTATTGGTAACGATGGCTACCACTAAACCATTGATCTGTTTTTGAACATTAGCTTGGTTCATCATCTCAATAGGATTCATGGTATCTGTTTCCTTTCACCCAAAAGCTAGTCTCATAACCTTTTTTTCCTATCTCATGGATCGCTTTTTCGACATAGTATTTTCTAGAAAAAAGATCACTTACATTTTCTAACTCTACTACTTGAGCAGGACGAAGTTCCGGTAGACCTATCGCTTTGCATTGGCATTTGACCATTTTGTAGGAGAGCTCATGAAGCAAGGCTTTGGCTAATACTTTTGCCTCTTCGTTATCTTGAACAGATGCTCTCACTTGATGGACATCCTCTTTTTTTGCACGCTCTATAATCTCTTTTTTAGCTTCTGGATTCCATCCTACAACTCTTACTTCACTCACTTGCTGTGCAACATCTAGTTTGGGTACAAACTCTAAAAGATCTTTCCCAAGCTGCAAAACAAACATCTCTTTTTTCTCAACCCCAGGAGGTCGAAATGTAAATGTTTCACCCTCTGCAAAATACTCATAACCATTTCTTTGTGCCAATCGTTTTAAAAAATTGAAATCACTCTCTCCCTCTTGTCTGATGTGAGGATATTTCACAGGGGTACTTTCGATATTCAATTTTTTAAAAGGATATTTTTTCACAACCTCTTTAATCACTTGTGCATCTGTTTTATTGTTCCATGAGCGATACTTTTCATTTTTCATCATCAAAAAGAGATAGTCATACCCCTCAACAG
>JAOZKZ010000218.1 GCA_029935075.1 Campylobacterales bacterium | reverse complement strand
TTTTTAACATCTACTAAAAATTGACGATTTTCTATAAAGTGGAGATATTTTAAAGCATCGCTGTATTTTCCACTTCCGATAATTTCCACATATTTTTTAGGTACGATTTTCTCATGTGTCTCTTTCACCTCTGAATCACTGTTTTTAATGTGTTTGATTTTTATATTTAAGTTCAAAGACTTTTTGAGAATCTCATCAAGTGTTATCGTCCATTGTTGTTCATTAAACTCTAACATCTCCATGTTTGTCAGTTTTGCATATAAAAAATTTAGAGAATCACGATTTTCTTCCGTACCCTCTTTTAGTGTAAGGAGTGTGGCTTCTAGTTTTTTTATCTTTTTTTTGACAGTTCTTGGTTGTTTTCTTTTGATATTTGCATGAAGTTTATTACTTTCACTCTCAAGCATCTCAATCTCTTCTTCTTGTATTGGAGTAATATACATAAACACAACACCCGCGATAAGAAGTATAGGCATTAAAAATATCATAATTTTCTGTGTAAGTTGTACTTTTTTCAGATAGCTTTCAAATTTTTCTAATTGATTCATAGTTTATCTCTTTACCGTCACAATACTTTTATACATCTCATCACTAAGGGTTATTTCACCAGAAGTTACAGAGCTAAATCCAACACTTAAAAGGTCTTGCATCAAAAGTGCGATAGTATCTCTTTTGTTCTGTTTTGATGAAAGTTCTAAGTTTATTGCATGTGTGTCAGCTTGTGTTATCTTGTCAATTGATAGTTGATAGTTTTTTAGAATTTTATTGATTTTTAAAAACATGGCTGTGTATTTTGTATCTTTTGATTTGAGTTCCAAAAGAGCGTTTGCGATATTTTGAAGTGTTTTGAGCTTTTTAAAGTCTTCTTGTTTTTGGTTTTCTACTTTAACAATTTCATTTTTTAACTTTTTTAACTTAGTTTTTAGCTTTTTAGAACTTTTACTGATAATCGCTTCTTGCTCTTTTAATATCAAATTAGCTTCGTTTTTTGAATTTATTTCAAATTGTAGATAAGCTGGATAAGCAGTTAGTATCACTGCACTTGCAAGAGATGCAAAAGCAAATTTTCCAACTTCACTTTTATAAAAAGGATCCTTTTTATGGAATATGGTCATGTTGTAGTCATGTTCATCTGCTATGAGTTTATCTTTGATGTAAGAGGCTGTAATCGCGTCAAGTGCATCTACATTTTCAGTCTCTAAAAAATTTAGAGGAGAGAGCTTTGCATCTTCTATATAAGTTTGTACATACTCTGCCAAAGAGGGAATAGACTTTCCACCACAACTAAAAAAAAGTTTATCTATTTGGCTAAAATTATAAACATTTCGATTGTGTAGGCTTAAGTTTTTTATCTTTGAAAATAGACTTTCAAAAGTCTCAACAAGATACTCAAAGATTTCATTCTCTAAAAGGTCATAACTATTTTTATTTAAACCTTTGGTTGCAATAATCTCTTTAAGTTCGTCAAGGGTCAATGAGATATTTCTACTCTCTAACTCACTTATCATCTCATTTAGGGATTTCATTCGCTTAGAAGAGATATAGTGACCATTTTTATAGGAAGTGGTAAATGCTTCTTCCTCAGCAATATAGACAAATATATCATTTTGAGGAGTCAATATGTTGTTTGTATAGAGTGTCTCATAGGCTAAAAAAGGAATGGCGATAAAATCAACATGTTTTACAGTTTTTAAAGCACTTTGGTATTTTTGTGTAATAGCACTTTTATCAACTGCAAATGCTTCGATGAGAATTTCACTATCTGATACTTTGCTTTTTTCTATATAAGAAATTTGATACGCTTTTGTTGGATCTAATCCAATATCTTCATACATTTTAAGTTCAGTTTTTATCAATAACTCTTGTTTGGATAAATTGTTTGCTATCTTAAAACTATGTGAGACAATATCGCCATAGAGAAGTCTTGTGCCTATGGGAATTTTTTTGTTTTTAAAATTTGCTTCATTATCAACAATACTATCATAAGAAAATGTTTGGGCATTTTGCAAATTAAGATAATTGATAACTTTTGACATCTCTTTTACTCTTTCACTATACAGCCAGAAAATGGCATGATTTTTATTGTTTTATTTCTATCTTTATACGATATATTAAACGATATCGGCATATTTATAAAATTATTTACATTAAATGGTCGTCCGAGATTGTCAAAACAGATATTATTGTCATTTGAGTCTATTGTTATTTTTGATCTAATTTGATAAGGACTTAATTTCGAGATATTTTTTTCATCTAAATTGAGTGCATCTTTGTCGATATAGATGCACGTTTTAGCATCGTTAAAGGTTTTGGCTTGATAGTCAAAGTTATCATAACTTAATGCATAAATTTGTTTGGTTTTAATCTTTTGTGTTATAAAGTTTATATCGAGTAAGAGTCTATTATCAGGCATGTTCATCTTCATGGTTGTTGCTAAGATGCCAAGTACGATGATGATAAAAATGAGTTCAATCATAGAAAAAGCTTTTTTTATCATAGGAAGTGGTGCTTTAGCTCCACCGTTTTTTTGGTGGGACTGAAGTCTCCACTTCCTATTCATATGTTTTTTCATAATCTTTGTAAACTCCTTCTTGTGAGTCTAACTTCTCGGCTGTTTTTTGGATGCTTGGTTGTTTTTACAATGATGTTCATATCTATCATTCCGTTTGATTCTTCTGTTTCAAGATTTGTAATTGGATTTGTAAAAAGATAATAAGTCTTGATAGTTATATTTGCTTCAAATCTTTTGTCATCAGAGATAACATTTATCTCATCAAGTTTACCGCTATGAGAGCTTATCCCAAGTAATGCCAACTCAACAGCACTACTCATAAAAAGCTCTGCCTGCTCTTTCACATAAAGGTCTGCAGTTTGTTTGGTAGTAATCGTTGCATACTTCATCGCAATCGTCAAAAGACCAGATAGGATAAGCATAAAAAATATAACTTGAATCATTCCAAAACCATTTCTCATCAAAACACCACCTTCTGTTTTGAGATTTGGATACTTAAATCTTTCCCTTTTTTTCTTATCTCTCTTTCAAGTGTTAAATTAAATTGTAAGTTTTCATTTACAAAATCCACCTCAAAACCTTTTGTCTCATTTGAGAGAATGGTAACACTTGCATCTTCACAAAATGTTTCACCTTTCCACGGATGATAGTCAAAAAATAGCAAAAGTGTTGTATTAGTTGCAGTAATATTTGAATCCTTTACAGAGTCACAATTTGATAAATTATCATCGTGTTTTGCTATCGCATAGGCACTTTTAAGAAGATAATATTTTTCATAAATTTTTGAAGGTTTGGTTATTAGTCCTAATTTAGGTCCTATTGAGGAAGAGTTTATTTCAAAAGTTTTGTTACTGTCGTTACCATGCCAACCAAACGAGTTGTTAAAATCATCTCCATAAACCACACCACCTTCATCAAAACTTCCAGCAAATATAAGTTCAGTTGAGTTCATCTCCGAGGTATCTGGAGAGAAAATCATATTTGTATTTTTATCTGATTGGTTAAAATCTATAAATCCACTATACTTTCCAGCCTTATATCTCTCAAAATCAGTTCCAATCCATTCAAGAATTTTATAACTGTCACTTAAAGTATAAATAGATTCAAAATTGCCAGTTACAGAGTCATACCCGATAACCGTAGCAGGTAC
>JAOZKZ010000217.1 GCA_029935075.1 Campylobacterales bacterium | reverse complement strand
TTGCTCGTTTCATTTTCTCCAATCCAGATACCTATAATTTCCTTTTTCCCTTCAAGGGATATTCCTAACATTATATATGCAGCTATATTTTTCACAATTCTATCAACTCGTATTTTAAGCACTGTGGCATCCATAAATATTATTGGATAAATAGCATCAAGTGGGCGAATTTGCCAGTCATTGGCTTTTTCAATAACCTTTTCTGTAATATTTGAAATGGTTTGAGTTGAGAGTTCATAACCATACAAATCATCAAGATGATGCTGTATATCTCTTACACTCATACCTTTGGTATAGAGTGAAAGAATCAAATCCTCACTACCATTTAGTAGTATCTCTCTCTTCTTAACTAGCTGGGGTTCAAAGCTTGATTCTCTGTCTCTTGGAATGGAAACATCTATATTTCCATATTTGGATTTTATAGTTTTGTCATTATAGCCATTACGGTAGTTTTTCTTATCTGACTCTTGATGTTTATCGTAACCTAAATGTGCAGTTAGTTCTTCTTGAGAAGCTGTCTGTATTACTTCTTTAAGTATGCTCTTGAACTCACTTGTTATATCATCTAATCCTGTAAATGTCCCATTAGCTATCTGCTTTTTTAATTCTTCGGTATTGAGTAAACTCATGTGTAAATCCTATTTTATTTTCATATCTGATAGATTATCAAATATTTATATTTTTAGGTTTACACAGTTAGATTTACACTCTCGATGGAAGAAAACAATATCATACCTATCGAGGAAAATTTTAGTCTATTTACAAACAGTATCTTAAACTTTACAACTTTTGTATCGCAAACCATCACAAGCCCAAGTAAACTAGCCAAACTTATGGCAGGTAAAGCTAGGCTTCTTCAAGATGTGATTGAGAGAGCTATCATAAGTGATATTGAGAGTGATGCAAACAATTCCCTACGAAATGAGATGGAAGTTTTTAAAGCAAACCTTATCCATGACATAACCCCAAGTTCGTTTGCAGACATCTATGCACAAACTATCGCTTATGGTCTTTTTGCAGCGAGGCTTCATGACGATACACTTGAAGACTTTTCACGACAAGAAGCTACCTATCTGATACCAAAGTCAAACCCTTTTCTAAAAGGACTTTTTAACTATATCTCAGGGGCTGAGTGTGATGATAGGCTTATTTGGATTATCGACTCTTTAGCAGAGATATTTTTAGCTACAGATATAAAAAAACTTCTTGAAGGATTTAGTCAAAAAAGTGGCATGAATGACCCAATCATACACTTTTACGAAACATTTTTAGCAGAGTACAACCCAAAACTAAGAAAAAGCAGAGGTGTTTGGTATACACCAGAAGCAGTAGTAAACTTTATAGTTAGAGCTTGTGATGAAGTCTTAAAAGATGAGTTTGGTATAGAAGATGGGCTGACAGATGAGAGTAAGATAAAGATAAAGGTAGATTCTAGAAGCACTATCTTTACGAAAAAAGGTGAAAAAGCAAAAAACCAACAAGTAGAGAAAGAGGTGCACAAAGTACAGATACTTGACCCTGCCACAGGTACAGGGACATTTTTAGCCGAAACGATAAAGTTTATCAAAAAAGATTTTTGGGGTGGGAGTTGGAGTTCTTATGTTGAAGAGCATCTCATCCCTAGACTAAATGGTTTTGAACTTCTCATGGCGAGTTATGCGATGGCACATCTAAAACTTGACCTTCTTTTGATGGAGAGTGGCTACAAACCGATAAATCAAAAAAGGTTCAATGTGTTCTTAACCAACTCCCTAGAAGAGCATCATGAACAAACTGGAAGCCTTTTTAGCACTTACCTAGCTAATGAATCAAAAGAAGCTGATAGAGTGAAAAAAGAAGCTCCTATCATGGTTGTGATGGGAAATCCACCGTATGCAGTCAGCAGTAGCAATAAAGGTGAATGGATACAAAAACTAATAGCAGACTATAAAAAAGATTTGAATGAGAGAAAGATAAATCTTGATGATGACTATATAAAATTTATAAGATATGGACAGCACTATATAGATAAAAATGGAGAGGGAATCTTAGCCTATATCTCAAACAACTCTTTTATAGATGGTATCACTCATCGGCAGATGAGAAAGTCACTACTAGAGAGTTTTGATAAGATTTATATACTTGACTTACATGGTAATAGCAAGAAAAAAGAGACAGCACCAGATGGGAGTAAAGATGAAAATGTTTTTGATATTATGCAAGGTGTGAGTATCAATATCTTTGTTAAAAAAACTACTAGTAAAAAACTTGCAGAGGTTTATCATTGTGATTTGTATGGTAAAAGAGATAGTAAATATCAGTTTTTAGAGGATAATAATCTTGCTTCAATAGAGTGGAAAAAGTTAGATTGTAGAGAGCCTAATTATTTCTTTGTGTATAAAGATTTTGGAGCAATAGAAGAATATAATAATAGTTTTAAACTTGACAAGTTGTTTACTGATATTAATTCTGGTATCAAAACGGATAGGGATAAACTTTTTATTGATTTTGATAAAGAAATTTTATATAAAAGAATTGAAAAATTATTAGATGGTGATATTGATTCTGATTTTATTGAAAAATACAATATAAAGGATTCAAGTAGTTACAAACTGACTAAAAGTATAAAAGAAAATAATTTTAATTCTGATTTTATTGTAAAAATATTATATAGACTATATGATTTCCGTTGGATTTATTATGATAGAAAAGTAATTAGCAGACCTGCTTCTAAAGCGATGAAACATATATTTAAAAAAGATAATATCTCATTAATTATTCCTAGACTATGTAAAGGACAAAAAGGTTTTAGACATGGCTTTATAAGTAAAAATCTTATCGATGTCGCTACTGGAGATGCTCATTCTGGTTCAGGAACATATATTGCCCCACTATATCTATATCCAGAAGACAATACTTTTGAAACCCAAAGAACCCCAAATCTAAACCAAGAGATAGTCTCAGAGATAGAAAAAGCCCTAAACCTAACCTTTACCCCTGAAAAAGAGGAAGATAAAAAGACCTTTGCACCTATCGATATACTAGACTATATTTATGCAGTGTTGCACTCTCCAAACTACAGAGAAAAGTACAAAGAGTTCCTAAAGATAGACTTCCCAAGAGTACCTTATCCAACTCCTGAAATTTTTTGGCAACTTGTGGAGTTTGGAAGCAGACTAAGAGCTTTACATCTTTTAGAAGATAGTTCGCTAGAAGAGAGGATTATCGATATAAGTGGCGAGGGTGAGATGGTTATCACAAACAGACTCAACAAAAAAGATACCACTATAACAGATAACCAAGTCACTCTTCATATAAATGAAAACATATCCATAATAAACATCCCACTCATCGCATGGGAGTTTTACATCGGAGGTTACCAACCAGCCCAAAAATGGCTCAAAGACAGAGTAGGCAGAGAGTTAAGTCGAACAGATTTGAAACACTATAACAAAATCATAAATGCACTTGTCAAAACAGATAGTTTGATGAAGAAGGTAGATGAGGTTTTGAAGGTTTAAAATCTGCAAATATATTGGCAATTAATATGTATTATCAGTAGTAAATATTCAAATAAATCCCTGTTATATGGGAATATAAGAAATATAAAATATCTGCAAAATAATACGCAACATTATGGTATAATACTCCAATAAAGGAGTTGTGTTGAATTTTACACCTATCATAC
>JAOZKZ010000058.1 GCA_029935075.1 Campylobacterales bacterium | reverse complement strand
CTTTTTCCAGTAGCGTCGATAACAACCCAGTCACGTTGTACTTCCTCTGTTTTTATCATTTTTGTTAATTTCACAAATTTACCTTTTTGATTAATTGAATCGGGAGTTTAGTATATTATACCTTATAAAAAGCTTAAATTAAGTGGGATATAAGTTTTTAAACTATTTGATTTATGCTTTGACATGATTACAATTTGAAACTTATTTATAGAAAATGTAGGTTTTTTAGATTAAAAAGGTAAAGTATTTACTAACTTTCTATTTATTTGGTAGTATATAGGTAAATTCTTATTGATAAGGAAAAAAATGTCTACACGCATACATTATGAAAAAAATTCTATGAGAAAATCGCATCGTATTAAAATTCCACTTAAGATAGACATACAAAACAGTATATATAATTCGTATGATTGGTCTATGACTGGTGTTAGTATCTATGGTCAAGATGATAATTTTATAGAGAATGAATTTTATGATGGAGTTATATTATTAGGGCTTCAAGATGCAACAATCTCTTTGAAAGTAAAACTTAAATGCACATATCGTAAGAATGATAAGTATGGTTTTGAATTTTTAAATATTTCGAGTAAAAATAGAAAAGTTTTAAGACGATATCTAGAACTTCATCTTGATGGCAAATTAGACAGTATTGATAATTTGATGGCAGTCTATGAAGAGCCAGATATAAATTCAGCGATACAAGAGCCTGTGAAGTTAACTGATGATGAAAAAACAGGTTTAGAAAAGTCATTTTTAAGAAAAAGTTTAGGGGCAATTCTCTTTTCATTGCTGTTACTTGCAGGTATTGCTGCTTTATTGTATCAAAATTTACTCTATAAATATGAACGCGTGGGGATGGTTGAATCAAATTATAAAACTATTTATCCCATTAATGACGGAATGATTGAAAAAATTTATTATAAAGCTGGAGATAAGATAGAAAAAAATGATATTTTAGTGGATTTTAATGGTGATAAAATGTTGCATGAGCTGAAAGTTCTTGAAAGTATTAAAAATGCAAAGATAAAAGAGAAAAAAATGTTAGCAACATTTAAAAATAAGCCAAATAAAGTAATTGATGATAGTGAGCTTTTAAGAGTTGGAAGACAGATTGTAAATGATCGTTATAAAGAGTTACAAAATGCAAATATGCAATTAAAAAACCATCTTATTACAAGAGCTGATATGCGTACTATAAAAAAGAGTTATCAAGATGCAAAAGAGCGTTATGCATTTTATAAAAAGCAGGGAGTTTATCAAAATAGTAATAGTCCACAATCTATAATACCTAGAGTTATTAATGTTGAGGAGATTGAGTTAAAAATATTAAACCAAAAGAGATTATTAGAAGAGTTTCGTCTGTTTTCTCCAGTGGATGGTACCGTTTATGAAGTGAATGCTGAAGTAGGGGATAGGGTGAGTCGTCGTGATCCAATTATCATATTGTGGACACATGCTAAACCACAAATAGTAGTGACACTATCATCTTATAAAGCGGTGGATCTTCAAATCGGCTCAAAAGTTGAAATAGTAGATAGCGTAGAAAATCAAATATTTAATGGGGTTGTAAAGCAGATTAATGATTTAGAACTAGACAATAAAGTAAAAATGGTTACAACAAAAAAATCAAATGAAGTATTTGTGACCATTGAGCCAGAAGATGGTGCAAGAGTATTACCTCCTCATAGTATTGTAAAAGTACGCTTTAAAAGGACATTTGGGTTTTGAAATATAGAAACGGAAAAGAGTCTGCCCTTTTAAGTTTTATACCAGTAGGGATTTTTTATATAGCAATTGCATTAGTGCTTTTATATCTTATATATCCGCAGATTAACCTTTTAAAAAATCATATTTTAATTACCTTGACTCTTTTTGCCATGTGGAGATATGGCTGGATGCTTTTAAATTATACAAGAGCATTTATATATAGATTTTATGCTTATCCAAAACTCAAACAAAAAATTGCATCTTTACCTGAAAATTTACGATATCCTAAACATCTTTATTTCATGATTCCCTCTTATAAAGAGGAGGCTTGGGTTAGTATAGAAACTTTTCGATCTATATTGACAGAAGTTGAAACCATTCCCTCAGATATTACAATCGTTGTAGCAACTGCTGAAGATGAAGAAGATGCTGTTATCGCACAAATGTTTAAAGCGTATAAGGGTGATAAAAAAATTAATTTAATTTTTCAACACCAAAATGCAGGAAAACGTATTGCTATGGGACATGCGATTCGCTCTATCTCCAGAAGCTATCAAAAAATTGGTTTAAATGATCCAAATTCTGTGACAATTTTTATGGATGGTGATAGTTACATGGAAGATAGATTTTTGCAAAAACTTCTTCCATTTTTTGCCATAGATAAAAACTTGGGTGCTGTTACTACCAATGAGTCAGCTTTTATTGATAGTGATTCCAAGTGGTATAAAGAGTGGTTCAATCTTAAGTTTGGGCAACGCCATATACAGTTTCAAGCCCATTCACTCTCACGAAAGGTTATGACTTTAACAGGACGATTGTCAGCGTATAGAACAGAAATTATAGTAAAAGAAGATTTTATCTCTCTTGTGGAAAATGATATTTTGATTCATCCTCTGTTTGGAAAATTTCGTTTTTTGATGGGTGATGATAAAAGTACATGGTTTTATCTACTGAAAAACAGATTTGATATGCTTTATCTTCCTGATGTGTTATGTTATTCACTAGAGAGTAGAGATGGAGATTTTTTAGAATTAAGCCGTTCTCTCCCTTTTAGATGGAATGGAAATACGCTTCGAAATAACTCAAGAGCTTTAGCACTTGGTATGAAGACAACAGGTTTTTATATTTGGTTTGTGATTTTAGATCAAAAGCTTAACATGTGGACTTCTTTGGTTGGGGTGGTGAGTGCAATTATATTGGGTATTTTTAAATCAATCTATTATCTACTATTTTTTATTGTTTGGATCTTATTTGTGAGAGTATTTCAAATGTTTGTTATCTCTCTTGGTGGACATCCTGTTTCACTTTATACTTTACCGATTATGCTGTTTACACAGTGGATGGGAGCACTTATCAAAATAGATGCATATCATGATCTGGCAAACCAAAAATGGTCAAAAGGTGGTGAAGTTCAAAGTAGTGATATCAATACTGACATGATAAAACACCCACTAGTAAATGTGATACCAAAGGTAGTAAAATATAGCTCACTAGCTGCATTTATCTTTATTTTAATGTTAAGCCATGGTGTATTTTATGTACCAAGACTCAATGCATTTAATCAAGCAAAACCTCAAACTATTCATTACAATGAAAATCAACAGATAATTGATTTAAAAGAGTTGGGGGTAGGCAAAAAAGATAGTAGAAAAAATGCAAAAATTATTAATACTCTTATTGAAAATTTCAATGGTAAGAGTTTGATTTTGCAACTTCCTGAGGGAAAAATTGATATTTATGAATCGATAGTGATTAATAAAAATAATATTACACTTCAAGGTAAGGGGAAAAATAGGACTCAAATTGTCTCACATTTAAAAAAGCCATATCTCTCAGCACTACATGTAATGGGTAAAAAAGTACAAAAAATAGCTTATTTGAAAGAAGATATTATAAAAGGTAATTCAATTTTCAAATTGGATTTACATAAAAATAAAATACCATCTCCTTATCTACTGGTAAGAGAACCAAATAGTAAAAAATTTCTAAATTCCATAGGTAGTAAACAGTGGAATAAAAAATATCCATATTTACGACAACAAATTGTAAAAATGGCTAATTTTGATTTAAATAATAATTTAGTTTATACGAGAAAACCACTTTTACTTGATTTGTCAGCTCCTTATACTGAGGTCTATTCACTTTCTATGATAACAAACGTACATTTGAAAGACTTTCAAATTACACAAATTGTTCCAGATGCCGATATAAATAAATATTCTTTTGTTTATGAGAATAAGTTACCAGAGTTCCAAGTGGATGCGGTACGATTTGATTATGTTGCCCAGAGTTCGATTGAGAATGTAAAAATTTTAAATTCTGGTAGACATGCACTTGTTTTTGAAAATGGCTATAATTTATTGGCTGATGGGTTGACTATCGATAAGAGTTGGAATAAAGGTAAAGGCGGAAGCGGATATCTGAGAGTTGCTAGAACTTATCATAGTGAGATTAAAAACAGTGATATATTTAATATTCGCCATCTTGTGTTACAGTGGAGTAGTGCTAAAAACCATCTACACCATTTGAACATGACGGTAGATTTAAATCTACACGGTGGATATACGCATGATAATCAAATTGATAATATCACATTTTATATACCTAAAAAACACCATTGGTCTGCCATAGAGCATACACCAAATGATGCTTTGTGGGCACCACCTGATGGTAAAAACTTCATAGACAAAGGGACAATTGTAATAAGGAAATAGTAGATAATGCATTTTTTAATTTTGATTTTGTTTTCCATTTTAACGCTCCACGCAAAAGATAGCTATGAGATTCAACTATATGCAAGTAAAGCTAACGATATTAAATTTGTACAGCGTATGATTCAAAAGGGTACATCTGCAGGTCTTGAGTGTTATGAAAGTAAAGGAAAGCGAGTAGATGGAGCTTATACTTTTGTACGGTGTGATAAAACAACAAATTATAAAGCTATACTTCAAAGTGTAAAAAAAGTAAAAAAAGCTGGATTGGATTATTACCTTTATCAAGATAGAAAGAGCAGTGTAGTTCCTCGTAATCGAGAACAAAAAAATGCTCAAAGTGTATTTCACTCTCCGAAATATACAACTGTAACCATAGATGATTCAAGTTCATTTCTTTTTGGAATTAATTCAGAATTGATGCAAATTCTGCACAATAAAAACCAGATTTCCAAAAGTGAGTTAGCACAGAGAAAAGCAACATACCTTAAAAGTATCGCTTCGAGTGAAAAATTTAATGGTCTTTATCTAAAAGGAAGCAGTTCAAATAATTTTGATATAGAGAGGCTCGCTTACAACCTCCGCCTCCAATGGGATATATTTGATGAGGGTTATTTTGAATCACAAAAAGATGTAGAAAAAATGCTACTTAAAAAAGAGTTAGAGTATGAGCGCATTATGGATGGGTATCGTCGTAGCAATTTGGAGTTATCACTCTATAAAATGCATGCAATCAGTAATTATATAAACTATCATTTTTTAAAACAGCAAGAGAAGATGCTTTTTAGTATGGCTAAAAGAGCTAAAAAGAAATATAGTGCTTCACTTATTACTTCAGATATATTTTTCAAGCGTAAAAAAGCCCATGAACATGTAAAGCATACGCTCTCTTACTATAAAGCTATGGAAAAAGAGCAGTATGATGAGCAATTAAAGCCGTTGATGAATCAAATTGAAAATATCAGTTTTGAAGAGAAAAAAGTACTCTCTCAGTATGCTTACCAAAATAGTTTTGAACTGAAGAACAGTAAAAATAAAATAGCACTTTCAGGTATTGATGATGATTGGATTGATCGTCTGAAAACAAATGTTTATGTAGAAAAGAAAAAAATTGTTTATTTAAACAATAGTGAAACCATCGCCGGTGTTCAGGTTCAAATTCCTTTGGATTTTAACAATAATAATACATCTAAAAAGATAGAGATAGAAACTAATAAGATGAGAGCACAATCTTTGAAAAAATTAATCACACGAAATATAGATGAGATTTATTATAAAATCGAGTATCATAAAAACTATATTAAAACTTTGAAAAGTGATATTGGGTTTTTTAGAAATGAAGCAAAAACACTACAACTGAAGGCAAAATATCCACTTGAAAAACAGACAAAAGATTTACAACATGAGGAAGAAATGTTAACTCTAGCGATAAGCAAGCATAATCAAAAGATATGGCAAGAGCGAACAGAAATTTTGAAACTTCTGTTAAAGTTGCAAAATATTAGTGGGGTTCAAATCTTGCCTTCTCAGACGATAAATAACTCTATCTCTGTATCGCGAACATAGCAGAGATAGGCATCTACATCTTTATCCACGATTTTTGTAATTGCATTTTTATAATGTACAACCTGAGCAACATGCTCACTTTTTCTAGTGTGTGAACTTTTATAATCGATAACAATCCATTTATCTTCATGTTCTATAAGCAAATCAAGTTGTTTAAGTTCCCCTTTAAAAGAGATAGGTTGTTCTTTAAAAACTTTTCCGTTGACCAGTTTGAGAAATGGCTCATGTTTTAAAAGTCCTTCTACCCTTTTTTTAATTTCTTCACAGCGATGAGGTTCTAAAAAGATTTCATATCGGTTTTTCATAGCCCAGTAAGCATTTTTGATATGTTCATGTTCAAATGACTCTATAATTTCAAGCATGTAATGAAGTGCAAGTCCAAAATGCATCGCTTCAAAATCTTGTTTCTCACTCTTTTCAACTTTAAGTTTCTCTTCTTGAAGCCCTAGTCGTATTTTTTCATATTTTAACTCTGGTATCGTTTGTATCAAATCTTCTGTTTTAGTTTCTGTAATTGAACCAATTTCACTATCGGTAAGGCAAAGTACGGAGAACGACGAGTCTTTCTCATTTTGGCATACTACAAGTGATTCTTTGGCTCTTGTGAACGCAACATAGAGAAGGTTTAGTGCATCTTCTGCTGAGAGCTTTTTTTCTGCTTCTAGTGCATTAGCATAATTTTTATCAAAGCTGTCTCTATTTTTGATACGCACATGAATATCTTGAAGTTCAATATCATTATATTCAAAGATTAGTGAAGATCTATCAGCACCTTTCTTTTTAAAACGGTCACTAACTATCACATGGTCAAATTCCAATCCTTTTGATTTGTGGATGGTTAATATCTTTATTCCTTCCTCTTTTTTTGAAGGCGATTCGACACTTAACTCTTCAGATTCAAATAAAAAGGCTTCGATATCTTTGTAGTTTGAAATAAGTTCCAAAAATTTAAAAAGTGCTTTATTGTTACTGTATAGTTTAAAATGGCGGATGATATTTTTAACTAGTGTTAATAAATTTTGATGTCTGTTAAATTGCGAGATATCCAGCTTTTCATCCCACGGTTTTCCAAGAGCTGTTAGAAAATTTGCTTTGTACAGTGCATGTTTAAAGTAGAGATATTTTAAAAACTCTATGATAGCAGAAACTATAGGGTCATTGATGAGTTTTGAACTGGTTTGTGTGGTGATTTTCAGACTATCATCTCTCTCTAGTAGTGCTTCTTCAATGACAAATGCATCACTGTTAGTATAAGTGAGAATTGCAATATCTGTGGGTTTTATCCCTGATTCTAAAAGCATAAATGTATTTTCAACAATCTCTTCAAGCAACGCTTCAGAGGTAGAGACTTTTACAAAACCCTTTCTTGCATCACCCATAAAATGTTGGTCTTTATATCCTGTTATTTTATCTCTAAAACTATCATTGACAAAATTTACGATATTTGCATAGCTACGGTAGTTGGTCGTTAAAGCTAAAAGTGAGACATCATAATCTCTTTGTACATGATGAAAAAGCTCTTTTGCTCCTCCTCGAAAACGGTAGATGGATTGTTTGATATCTCCTACATAAAAGAGTGTTTTAAATGCTTTTGTACCCATACCTGAGCTTATCTCATCTAAAATAGGCTCTAGTATTTTATACTGAATAACATTGGTGTCTTGAAACTCATCGATAAGGATATGGTCGATTTTTGCGTCAAGTCTAAAGTAGAGAAATTCACTATCAATGTTTTCACGAAGAAGCTCAAAAACGCTATTTGTCACATCATTAAATGCAAGTTTGTTTTGTGCTATATTTTGTGCTCGTTTACTCTCTTTGTATATCTGATAAAGTTCCATGTAACTCTGTTTAAGGTATATATCTTTATTTGTAAAGTAGATAGTTAATGCTCTTTTTAACTCCTCAAAAATCTCATCTGCACGAGGGGTAAAACATCTTGAAAAAACACGATAATTTAAACTCTCTCTAATAATCCAGCTTTTACTCAAAAGGTCATTAATATCTTTTACTATGATAGATTTTTTGGCAGAATTTGAGAGTTCATCACATGAGAGAAGAAGTTCTTCCAGTCTTCTTGCAATTGCTAAAATCTCTTTTTCATTGTTTGGACTAGACTCATTTATCGTAATATTTTTAAGCTCACCATCTTTTGCATAAAGGTTATCTAAAAAGGTAAAAATAGAGCCTAGTTTTTTACTCTCTCTTACTGCAAATCTAATGAGGTCTTTATATTTATCTTGCTGTTTGACTTTTCTTAAAAAGCTTTCAATAAATTTTTCTTCATCAGCATCCTCTTCTATCTGAAAATCAGGCATGAGTGCAAGATTTAGTGAAAACTTTCTTAAAATTTGGGAGAAAAACTTATCTATAGTAGAAATTTTTAAGTCACTTTTTAAGAAGTTATTGTAGATTTTCAGACGACGAGTTAGAATTTCATCTTTTGATATTCCCGTTGTTTTATATATCTCTTCAAGTTCTGCACTTCTATTTGGTTCTTCAAGCTCTCGAAGTACTGTATTTATTCGCTCTCTCATTTCATTTGCAGCTTTGTTTGTAAAAGTAAGTGTTAAAACAGTACTTGGTTTTGCATCTAGGTATAAAAGTGAGATATATCTGATAACCAATGCAAAGGTTTTCCCACTTCCTGCACTTGCTTCATAGGCTAAATTTTTATGAAATTCCATTATAAAATCCTATCACAAATTTTGATATAAGGGCAATAGGTACATTTTTTCATATCGTCAGTCATGGTGAAATTATGCTCATTATCTTTTAAATCTTCAAGTTTTTGGTATAAAATATCAAGTTTAGTATCAAAAAAATTATCCTCTACCAAATTGCCATTGTTTAAATCATAATAATAACTCTGTAGCACTTCACCTTTTTGAGAGGCTAATAGGTGGTAAAATTGTAGTTGGAAATTACTTGAATTTTCTAGCGTTTTTTGTGAATCTTTCGGGATTTTTCCACTTTTATAATCAATTACCTCAAGATAATTACCTTTTTGGTCAACTCTATCTATTTGCCCACTCAAAGTAAATCCATCATGTTTGATAGTGAATTTTTCTTCAATGTATTTTACTTTGTACCCATCTTTAGCTCTTTTTACTTCCCAAGATATAAAAGGTTTTAGTTTTTCAAGCCATAAGTCCACCAAAAAGCGAAGATTTGCTTGGTTTTCACTCTCTTGATAAAGATAAGATTGTATCTCAAATTGAAGTTCATTCTCGTCAAAATAGGCATCTTTTTTTTCATAAGCTGATTTTAGAGCATCATGTAATAAAATTCCTATAATTCTATCGCTATTTTGCTCTTTTGGAATCTCTACAGCTTCAAGTTTTCGTATATATTTAAAATAATATGACCTTTTACAATCAAGGTATGTTTTTAGAGCTGTTGATGAAAGATTAATCTTAGAAAAGTCATACTCTAATCTTAAATCTTCTCGTTGATAGTGTATTTTAGGTCTGTGTGTATCAAATAAAATAGAGTCAAGTTCAGAAACTTTCTTACTGTTTTTAGGGATTTTTAACTCATCTAAAAACCGTGATGGCTGGTTTTGTTCATCTTCTACATAGGATATAGAAACTTCTTTAGCATGGTCAAATACTCTTTGATAATAGTACTTTTGTAAATTTTCCCTATCCATTGAAGTTGGAAGTCCTGCAAGATACCTAAGTTCACTAGATAAAAACATATCTTTTTGACTGCTTAAGGGTACAACACCCTCATTAAAATCAACGATGATAACTGCTTCAAATGAAACACCTCTAGTTTCAAGAACTTCTAAAATGGTTATTTTCCCACCTCTTGTATCATCAATTGTTCTAGCAGAGAGTCTATTTAAAAATAGATGCAAAAGTTTATGAAAAGGTTGGTGCTTTAGGTTTTTGAAAAGTTTTGAAAAAAGATGTAACTCTTCATTGTAGATAAGTGTAGCTTCATCATCTTTATCCTCTACCAAAGAGTCAAACATGGTTTGAAGTTCTTCAACACTCAGTTTTTTATTCCATCTTTCATAAGATTTTTTAAGCCCTTCAATATCAACTTCATGTCTTTGCAATCTATGTTTACCCTCTAAGTCTCTATCTGTAAAATAATCATATTGTGCTGATAATTTTTGATAAAGTGGAGTTGTTTTGTAGCTAAATCCCATGGCAAAATTGAAATTGTTTTCATCATCAAATAGATCAAGTAGTTTTGTAAATGAACCGCTTGGAAGAATTACCGCAATATCTTTAGGTAAAATTCCAAGATTGATATAGTCATAAACCTTTTTCTTTATAAATGCAACTTGTGTTATCTGATTTTCACAAGAGAGCGTTATAAAATTTTCTTTGTTATCTAGATTTTTTATAGATGAAACGATTGATTTTTGAGATAAATCGATTATATAGTCATGTTGGTTTTCGAGTTCAATTCCAAGTTCTTTAAATTTTTGTACCATTTTTGTATTAAAGTTATTGGTTCTTAATTGGATTTTGAAAGGAACTATCTTAGCAATTTCCAACATGAGGTTAAATTCAAAACTATTTAGATACCCCTCAAGATGTAACTCAATCTCTTCGAATGTACTCAAATAGGCATGGTTTATTTTGTAAAGAGAGGGCAGGGTGATTTTATCAACATAGTTTTTTTCATTCAGAAGTTGTTTGTATTTCTCAAGTAGAGTTTCTAATATTTCAATATGCTCAGCGTAAGATGCATAAGTATCATAGGTGTCTAATGTTTTTATATCTACCAATTCAACAGAGAGTTCATCAAAAAAGCTAAAAAGGAATTTTGAGTTTTTTAAAAAAGTAAAAAACTCTCGCTCAATATGGAGTTTTTTAAATGTGGAAAAAGCAGAAGCCTCATTTAAAATCTGAGTTCTTGTATCTTGGTCGATAAAAGTTCGGTTTTCTACCACAACTACTTTTTTTTCAAATTCACCGATTGAGATAATTTTTGGAAGTAGGGCATCAGTTTTTAGTTCACTTTGTATTCGTGTTCGAATAGCACGGGAAGTTGGATATATTACCAACTGAGACTTAGTATAAGATGACATTATTGATATTTTTCTCCATTTTCAGCCATATTTTTGTCTTATTCAATCAAAAAATCCTCGAAATAACTTGGGTTATTACTGTGGTTTTTTTCAATCATAAGACAAAAATATGACTAAAACTGAAAAAAAATCTAAACAATGTCATCTTATACTAAGTCTAGTTTGTAGCATTTACCTCTAGCTTGTTATATGCAACTAAATCATTGATAGAAACTCTTGATTGAATTTGCCATCGTCCTAACTTTTTTACCTCAAATGGCTCAAACTTATAGATACCATTTTCCTTGGATACTGATACAAGTGTTTTATCTGTTGATGTTGTATGAGGTCTAGTTACAACTATATCAACTGTTGCTCCATTTATCACAGAGTTTTGTTTATCTGTTAGTTTTACTTCTATAGAATTATTTCCGATTATGAAATCTTTTTTTTCTATATCTACATTATATTTTGTTTCAAATGTACGCTGACTCATAATTATATCATTGATATTTGCATCTACATCTTGATACTTTGCAAAGTAGGTATTATCCATCTCTACTGGTAGGCTTTGGGCAATTTTAACAGTCCAAACGCACGCTCCTGCTACTGCAATGATAGAGACTATAATACCTATAGGCCATACTATTGGGTTTATCTTACTCACTTTTGTTTCCTTTTGAAAATTTGACT
>JAOZKZ010000216.1 GCA_029935075.1 Campylobacterales bacterium | reverse complement strand
ATTTTATCTAAGAATATCTTCTATTCTTTGTCTTAATAAGTGTTACCACATCAGTAGAGATTCTAAACTTTTAGAGGAGTATAAAAAGGTTGTTGATGCCTCTTCTATTGTCTCAAAAACTAACACTAAAGGGATAATTACTTTTGCAAATGATGAGTTTTGCAAAATTGCAGGATACCAAAGAGAAGAACTTTTAGGGAAAAATCATAATATTGTCAGACATCCAAATATGCCCTCTGAGGCTTTTGAAGATCTTTGGACAACGATAAAAGCCAAAAAGATTTGGAAAGGGTTGGTAGAAAATCTTAAAAAAGATGGTGGTTCGTATTTTGTAAAAGCTACGATTGTTCCTGTTCTTGATGAGTCAGACAATATAGTAGAATTTATCGGGCTTCGTGAAGATATAACCGATTTGATGGAGAAGGAAAAAGAGATTGAGAGGTTAAATGCACAAAATCTTAAAACTGTTGCGGATAAAGCATTTTCAATAAAAACATCACAACTTCTTGAGTCTATCCCTGCACCGTTGGTGGCTATCGACAGAGATAACAATATATTAGATTATAATGATGAGTTTTATGAGTTGTTTAGCATAGATACAGCAAATGAGTTTTTAACAAATCTTTCAGATAATAAAGCAAATATCACAGAAATTATTAATTTTGAAAAAGATGAAGATGAGGAAGAAGAGTTACTTGATTGGAAAGATGAGATGATAGCATTTGGAGACAATCTTGAAGTGGAATTCAGACATGAAAATAGTGGTAGAAAATTCTCATTGCGGATAAAAGAAGATCAAGAGAGTACTTTTATAGTAGCTTTTGCAGAGGAAAATGCATGATTCATACTAAAAAACTTTTACACTTCAATAGTGCACTTATTTTTATAAAACATAGCCGTGACAATATCGATATGATTGATAATCATTATATACATTATCATATCGATAAGCAGACATATGAGGTTCAAAAAAAGACAGCAATTCAAAAAGATTCAATTAGACATGAACATACAAAGGTATTTGACATCTCTAACAACGCCCTTCATGCTTATCCTACAAAGGATACAAAATCTTTAATCCTTATAAAAAGTGATAATGGGCTAAAGATGGTTTCAAATAAAAAGTTATTGGAAGCTGTTGCAATTGTGAAGTTTTCAAATGATGCAAAGACACTTATTGTAGGTAGTAAAAATGGGGATATTTGGTTGCTAGATGTGGCTTTGGATAGAATTATATATACATTGTCTCCAAGGTCTGATGAGATATCTTCTATTCTCTTTTCCAAAGATGACAAATTAGTGGCGATTGCTTCATATGATAAAAAAATTGAAGTTTATAATACTACAAATTGGCATCTTGATTGTACTTTTGAACAAGAGTCTGTAACTGAAGATATGGTTTTTTCAAGTGATAATAAAAATCTCTATGCTGTACAAAGAGATGGTGATATATCGGCATTTGATTTAAAAAATAGAGAACTTATTTACAACAATAATCTAGGACAGCATTGGCTGAGTACTATTGAAACCTATAAATCAGATAATTATGCAATGGTAGGAGCAAGGGATAATGCTTTTTTAATTGTTGATTTAAAAACTGGTAAAGTGATTAAAAAGTTATTATTAAAAAACCAAGGTCTGAACTCGGCAGACTTTAGCAGTCAATCTCTTGTGATGGCTTTTGCTGATGGTAGTATGTTGGTATGTGACATGTTAAAAAATAGAGATGAAACTGCTGTTGCTCTTAAAATGGAAGATTATAAAAAAGCAAAACAATTAATTGACGCAAATATCCTTCTTTTCCTTGATGGTTCAATTGACCAACTTCATAAGAGTGGAGAAAAAGTGTTGCAAAAGATTATAATACTTATCGAACTAGGAAAAATAGAGGAGGCGGTAAGTGAAGCAAAACCATTTATGGATAGTGAAACATTTAGTGAACAGTTTACGGAATACATGTCCCAACGCTCAGAAATAGCACAGTTTGTAGAAGCAGTAGATACAAAAAATTTTACAACCGCTTATGTTTTGGCGGAGAAATATGAGTACATCAAAGAGTTGAAAAAATACAGACAACTTGAAGAATTTTGGTATAAATGTTTCAATGAAGCAAAAAACATGATTGCAAAAAATCCAAATGATAGTGCGTCAAAAATAAGAGCAAAAGGTTTGTTACAGAGCTTTTTAAGTGTCTCTTCAAAACAGAAATCAATAAAAAATTTATTAGAAAACTCAATCGTATTTTTCCAAGCAGATACCTTTATACGAGAGAAAAAGTTTATACAATTTTTTAAATTATGTGAAGAGCATGAATTTTTAGAAGATACTAAAATTTATAATAAAGTGATATCCATCACACAACTTCTCTTGGCAAATATCAATAAATCAGTACAACAGAAAGATTATAAAAATGCAGTTTTAACTGCGAGAAGATTGTTAAGTTTTACTCCCGTAAGAGAAGAAGCTAGTAAACATATCAAAGAGATTCGAGTGATTGAGAAATTTAATATCGCAACACAAGAAAACAATCTATTGTCTACATTCAGCCTTGTCAAGGAAAATGAATTTTTAGAAAATTTGTTAGAATATAAGGGTATTATGAAAAATTTTGACAAGATAAATGCATATGCAAAAGAGCATGCAGTATCTGGGGACATCCGAAAGACTTTTAACACTATGGATGAATATATGTCTATCGATTACCTAAAAGACCATATTGCTTTTACTATCAAGTTAGCATATTTAAATTCGATACCGTCAGTTTCACAAAAAGAGTCAATAAACTGGAAAAAAACTTTTGTGAACTATATAGAATTATATGGAAAAGATCAAGAGTTAAAAAATATTGCTATTGAAAATGGGGTATTGGACATCTATGAATCGATACAAGAGGATGAGAATTGTAAAGGGTATAAAGATAAATCTTTCAAAGAGCAGGTTGTAGCTTTAGCATAGCTAAGTTTTGGATAAGTATTACAATTGTAACACATGTTTATCCAAAACTACCGTATAAAAAGTACCTACAAAAACCTTTTTTTCTCTAATACTTCCAATTACTTCTACAGTAAATTTTCGACCATCACTTTGGGTGATATTTCCTTCAAATGTAACACTTTCATCCACTTTCACAGGAGCCAAAAACCTTGTTTCACTCTTTGCCAAAACCACATATGGGTCATTGACCGTTGCCATAGCCGTAAAGTCTGCCGCACCAAATATAAAACCACCATGCACAAGTCCTTGTTCGTCAGCTCTCATGATAGAGGTTGTTTGAAGTTCAATTTTTGCGTAACCCTCTTTAAGTATTATGACATTTCCGTTTAAGTTGTGGTCAATTTTTAAATGTGTGTTTAGTTTCATAAGCTCTCTTTTAAAATAAGTACCATATTCTACCATTTATTGTCTCCGCACGCTAGTGAAAACTATGCACTTTCAGTGCAAGGCTTTAGCTTCTACAAATGTGTTAAAAGTTAGAATTAAAAAGAAATTACCAATGCCATTAAGCTAAGAAGTTTTTTTGGAAGTCGTGCTTCAGCTAGACCTTATTTAATCAAGGTCGGTTTAATTCCCCGATGCTTGCGTCGGTGTTATTGGGACTAAAGTCTCCATTTCCGAAGTAGATATTCTTTGATATTGGAATAAGCGTAGCTCGGAATTTCATTCCGAAAAAGGAACCTATGGAATT
>JAOZKZ010000057.1 GCA_029935075.1 Campylobacterales bacterium | reverse complement strand
AACATCCCAAAACTTTCCACTTCAAAAATATTAAACATATCAGCTTTTACCTCATCCATGCTCCAGTTCTTTTTACTATATCCAAGAGTGATATAAAATTTTGGATATTGTGGAAGCGGTGCATAGGTAACTCCTAAATCAATCACACTATATCCTCCGTTTATATCCATCGAAGATCTAATCCAATCGTTTTCAATAGTACCCATTTGGTATCCAAAACTAAAAGTTCCATAGGTTAAAAGGTTTGGCATTAGCTCAAATCCTCCAGTAATTGTTGGACCTAATTTGTAAGTTTTGATATGTGTTTTTGTAGCTTCTAGAATTTTTTGGGTAAATTCGATAGTTTTTTTGAGGTCTTTCATCTCCATGACGGGCATGGATAATCCTGTATTTATCCCGATACCTAGAAAATTATGTTTCTCTCTATAGATATCATATCCCAAGCCAAGATTTAAGTCAAAGCCACGAATTTTATAAGTACTTGGTGTTGGAATCGGTGTGTAATTATCTATCGCATCGTTTACTGAGCCAAAAACTGGAAATTGATAAGTTATTGGGTATGACATGAGTGTTGTTATCTGGTCTACAAAGTCACTACTGTAGATATCGGCGTTATAAAAATAGTAGAGGTTTGCATCTCCAAAATTGGCATGAGCTTCTGATAATGAAATAGTGTTGATATCCAAATCAAATGAGGTATTCATAAATTTTGTAATACCCATCTCCCACTCAAATGTCCCATTTCCAAGACGAAGCTCTGCTGCTTCAAGAGATGAGATAAGCATAAAAGATGTAAATAATTTTATTTTCATTGGATTCCTTTAAACCCAAATTCTGCAATAGAACACAACATCTAGTATTTATCATTCACATCATAAATTTCAGGAAAAATCATCGCCTATGCTATTGCATAAGCTCAAATTTGTCCTAAAATTTCTAATGCAAAGCATAAATACTATATTTTTATATTCTATTGCATAATTCGGGTTAAACATTTGATATAATCTTAGCATGAAAAAGATAACTATAATTTTAGCACTTATGATACTGTTTACATCCTCGCATGCAACTACAAATGCACTCAAACAAAAAACTGCACTAAAGATGTTAAATGTGATGAATAAAAACAGACTCCTTGATAGACATATAGATAGCATGATAAAGATGGAAGTTTCTGGAAATCCACTTTTGGCAATGAAACAAAAAGAGGTCACAAGGTTTTTCCAACGCTATGCAAGTTTTTCAAAACTAAAATCTGAGTTAGCTCGTATTTATACAAGAGAGTTGACAATAAAAGAGATGCAACAATTTACCGCTTTTTTTGATACCTCAGTGGGGCAAAAGATGATTTTGAAGATGCCCAGACTTATAGGACTTAGTTCAAATTTGGCACAGAAGAAGATTCAAGAGCGTTATCCTGAACTTATCAATACTTTTTTGAGAAGATAAAAGATGAAGTATCTATTTTTATTATTTGTGGCACTATTGTTTACTGGCTGTATCCAAAATGTTAAATCATGGGAAAAGGGAACTTTATCAAAGTCTCAGATGCAAGATGGTGGAGGTCATACACTTTTAAAAGGTGTTAAAGAGCATATCTTTCTCTCAAAAGAGGCAAGTCGTGGTGGTGGAAAAGCTGGTGGAGGAGGGTGCGGATGCAAGTAAAACACTCTTTTTGGGTTGCAACTCTTTTGTTTACTACCTATGTTCAAGCTGAGGATTATGTCACTACTCAGTTTATGTTTTATGATGAAGATGCAGAGACTACAAAGATTGTAGCTCCTTCTTTAGAGGTAAATCTTGATTTTGGAAACGACTATACACTTAACTCTAAATTTTCTGTAGATTCTGTTAGCGGTGCTTCAGATATATTTTATGATAAAAGCTATGATGTGAGTAGTGGAGCATCTCCGTATCGACATGATAAGAGTAATCCTTCAGCTTTTGCAAGAGGTGAAGAAGTAAATCTAAATGATATTGGTTATGGCTTGGTTGATTATTATGATATTCGGTTTTTTGGTGGATTTAACTTGACCAAAAGATTTGAGAGTCGTGATGAGATGAGTGTTGGAGTTTCGTATAACAATGAGTATGATTATCACATACCTGAGGCAACATTATCGTATCTGCATTGGTTGGATGAGAGTAAAAATAGCTCCATTGAGGGTTCATTTGCACTTCAACGAGGAGATGTTTTGCTATGGTGTAGTGAAAATAGCGAGTGCGATACAAACAGCGGTGCAAGTAAAATCTATCATCAATATATCTATAATGCATCTTTGTCTTTTGCTCAGACTATAGATGCTTCTTCTCAGGCTAAGATTACACTTTTTGGAGCGAGTGAAGCAGGGTATCTCAGTAATCAATATATGAATGTTGTGCGAAATAAATCAGGCAGACTATTTATCGAAAATGAACTCAGACCTGATAGACGAAAAGCTTATGGTGCAAAACTGACTTATGCCAGAGCCATAGATGATAAATTGACACTACATGGAAGTTATCGTTATTATACTGATGATTGGGAAATTGACTCTCATACGATAGAGAGTGAGATTTATTATGAGTATAACGATAAGCTTACTTTTGAGGGGGCTTTGAGGTATTATACTCAGTCAAGTGCAGAGTTTTATAGTAGCAGAAGTGACTATTTTACGACTCAAAAATATGCTTCAAGTGACCAGCGTTTGGGAGAAATGAACTCTATGAATTATCTTTTGGGTATGGATTATAAGAGTAGTTCAAATATGAATCATTATTTTATGGTTGATTATTATGAGCAGGATAATGATACTTATGCAATTTCTTTGATAGTGGGGCAGAAGTATAAGTTTTAGGTAGGTCGTTTTATCATATATCCAATAGACCTAATATTGACTATGAAGTCCTCTTTGAGTACCTTTTTTAGTCTATTTATCTCTGCTCTGATAGTTGGTATGTCTATCTCTGTATCATTCCAAATATACTCAAAAAACATATCATAACTGACTACTTGGCTTCTATTTTGGGCAAGTAATTTTATAATTTCTAGTTGTCTTTTTGGTAAAATTTGGACTTCATTATCAAATCGAAGTACAGAAGACACCAAGTCAAAACTATAGTTTGTTGAGAGTCTCAGATGTGTGAGTGGTATATATCTTGATTGTAGTATTTTATCTATCCTGATTGTTAACTCTTTTAAGTGAAATGGTTTTTTGAGATAGTCATGACATCCTAAATCAAAGGCATGAGATATATCTTCGATATCTGCCAAAGCACTGATGTAAATAGTGGGAATTTGTATCTTTATCTTGTGGATAGATTCAAGTAGCTCAAATCCATTCAATCCTGGTACATTGATATCTAAAATGAGTAGATCAAAGGAGTCAGTTTTTATGGCTTCATAGGCATCGTTTCCATTTCTAAATCCTGTTACGATATGCCCCGTTGTTTTGATATATTTTGTGATGGCATTATTGAGAAGATGGTCGTCCTCTAGGAGTAAAATTTTCATGCGTAATCTTCTTTAAAGTGGTAGGTAAAGCTTGTCAAGTTTTCATCAGATTTTAATGTGATTTTGATACCTTCTTCTTTGCAGATTTGTTTTACCAAACTAAGTCCCAGTCCCAATCCTGATTTTGTCTCTGCCTCACGATAGTAAGCTTCAAAAACTTTTTTTGGATCTTGTATATGTGTAGATTTACTTGAAACTTTAAAAATAAAATTATCCAAATGTATCATGATAGGTTCATTTTCATGTGTATATTTGATAGCATTAGTTAAATTGTTATCGATAATTCGTTGTAGTTTTGTCTCATTGATATAAAGTGACATATAATTATTATTTGTTTTAAAGATGAAATATAGCTTGGATTGAATGGCGAGTGGATTAAAAAAATCTATACGGCTTTGTATAAAATGAGAGAGATTTATTCTCTGTTTATAATCTTTGATTTGGTCTTTTTTCATAAGGTAACTGAGGTCATCAGAGATATTAAAAAGATTTTTTGTGGCTGCTTCAATGTTGGAGAGGTATTCACTCTTTCCATGGTTCATCTCATAAAGTTCGATGTTGCTTATGATGACAGAAATAGGTGTATTTGTCTCATGTATGGAGTGTCGGATAAAGAGTTTTTGTGATTCGAGTAAGTTTTGAACTTTTTTGGCTTCATTGGCGTAATCACTAGTGGATTGGTTTATGAGGTGTGTTAGTGCTTGGATAGTCGTTGCATAATCATTGTGTTCTCGTGATAGTTTGGGCATTTCATGTGTTAACTCTTTAAGATTAGTGGCTTCTGAGAGTGCCACCACGGTTAAGGATTGGTTTAGTAGTTCATTTTGTGCATCTTTATGAAAAAACTCTCCATAGGTAAAAAATCCAACTGTTGGGGCACTCATGGCAAAGGGTTTTATCTCCATTTGTATGAACCTTGGCATGTAGCGTCGTCTTGCCATGCATGAATAGATAAAGAAGCTTTCAACAGAATATTTATAAATATGTTCAAGAGAACTCAATGACTCTTTTAAGATAAGTTCAGCATTTCCAAACCCAAGTTTTACTTTATCCCCACATGCAAGATTTCCTGCAAAATTTAGTGAATTATCCTCATTTTTTGAAAGAACTGCTCGTGCGATTTGATAACCGTTTTTTTCGACGATGAGTGGAAATTCTATGCCAGTTGCCGGCAGTTTATCTACCACATCTTGACCTAAATACTTTGCATAAAAATCAACAGCACTCATTCCATCAATGGTATAAACTCTATTATTTTCAACTTTTTCAATGGTATGTTCTAATCCTATAGTTTGCCAATTGAAACTAAAATCATTTTTGATATGTAGCGTATCAGAATTTAAAGATATACCGACAGCACCTTTATGCAATATATTTGTACCCTCAGCTACATAAGTTTGGATAAACTGACCGTTATCACCTGCCATGCCTCCTGCTATAATGACTTCAGGAGTTACGCTTTGGATTCCTTTCAAAAATTCTTCACCGTTTGAGGTTGTGCCATCCGTAAAAAGAATAAAAAGTTTTGTATTTTGAGTCATAAGTTTTTGTGCAAGAATTGCCCCATTTTGAAAACAATCATCTGTATTGCTGTAAGCACTTTTAACAGAGGTGTTTTCAAAAACAGAGATGGAAATAATAGTCTCTTCAACGGATATCTCTTGATTGTTTATCTCTCCATCTGTTGTAGTGGCGATGCATTTTGCTTGTGGGAGCTCATATGCTAGTTTATTTAATATATCTGTCATGGTTGCTTTATCACTGCCACAAAATATTTGGATAAGGATATTTTTTTTAGATTTGTACTTTTGGAAGTTGATAAGATGACTTAGTGGTTGACTATCAAATTTGAAGGTTTCAGTTGTCATTTTCTTCCCATTTTTACTCAATATTATTTTATTATTTGACATTATGACATTTTTTATAAAAATATATAAAATAAAGGAGTATAATAAGAATATTAAAAATTATACAAAGGCGTGAGATGAAAGACCAAACTAAGAATACAAATCCTGAAACTATTGTTGTTGATAACCAAGAGGTAAATCTTGACTTGTTTATTGAAGCATTTAAAGAGTTAAAAACTTCGAAGACGACAGAGAGTAAAGCAAAGATAAAATACCGGCAAGAGCAAGAGTTAAAACCTTATCAAGCAGAACTTATAAAACTACAAAAACATTTGGAAGATAATAAAAAAAAGATGATTATCCTTTTTGAAGGGCGTGATGCTGCTGGAAAAGGTGGTACGATAAGAAGAGTATCAAGATACATGAATGAAAAACATTATCGTATAGTGGCACTGGGTAAACCAACTGAAGAGCAAAAAACTCAATGGTTTTATCAAAAGTATATTAACCATTTTCCACGTGGTGGAGAGATTGTTTTGTTTGACCGTTCTTGGTATAACAGAGCGATGGTTGAGTCTGTATTTGGTTTTTGTACGCAAAAAGAGTACGATGACTTTATGAGAGGTGTTAAAGGTTTCGAAAAAGATTTGGTACGACAAGGTACGATACTTGTTAAACTTTACTTTTCTGTAACTAAAGAGGAGCAAAATCGTCGTTTTGAAAAAAGAAAAACAGATCCTCTAAGACAATGGAAGTTAAGTGAGATTGATGTTCAAGCTCAAGAGAAATGGGATGACTTTACAAATACAAAATATGAGATGCTTAAACAAACTCATGGACATAAAACTCCATGGACAGTTCTTCGTTCAGTTGATAAACATAAAGCGCGTTTAGAAGCTATTAAAGTGATTTTAAATAGTGTAAATTATGAAGGACGAAATGAAGAGTTAGAGTATATAACAGACCCTAAAGTTGTGATATCAGGTTCTCGTGAGATAGAAATCATGGAAGCACAACAGATTAAAAAAGGTAAATTTATCGGTTAATTCTTATTTAAAGCCTTTATGATTTCTTAGATTATAAAGGCGTTCTACTACGCTATATTCCTTTCATGCTATTTTCATGCTATTTTTGTTTTGTATCATGTTCTCATATTAAAAAAAGGATGATTACATGGCATATGCAAGACCAGAGTTTAAAGAGCAGTACGATAATTTTATCGGTGGAGAGTGGGTAGCACCAGTTGATGGGAAGTATTTTGAAAACTTCTCTCCGATTGATAACAAACTCATTGCAAAAGTGGCACAATCAAATCGTAAAGATATAGACTTGGCTGTAAAAGCTGGATATGTAGCATTTGAGAGTTGGGGTAAAAGTTCAACGGCTGAAAGATCTGCAGTTTTAAATAAAATTGCAGATGCAATGGAAGCAAACTTAGAGAAATTAGCTATCGTAGAATCGTGGGATAATGGTAAAGCAATTAGAGAGACTATCAATGCTGATTTACCTCTAGCGATTGACCATTTTCGTTATTTTGCATCTGTGATTCGTGCTGAGTCTGGTTCTATTTCAGACTTAGATGCAAATACTGTTTCTCAAGAAATTCATGAGCCATTAGGGGTAGTTGGGCAAATCATCCCTTGGAATTTTCCTATCTTGATGGCAGCTTGGAAAATTGCTCCTGCTATTGCTGCTGGAAATTGTGTTATTTTAAAAGCTGCAGAACAGACACCTGTTTCTATTCTAGCTGTGATGGAAGTTATTCAAGAGGTTCTACCAAAAGGTGTGATAAATATAGTCAATGGTTTTGGTCCTGAGGCTGGTAAACCACTCGCAACTCATCCAGATATCAGAAAGATAGGATTTACAGGAGAGACAACAACAGGGCGACTCATCATGCAGTATGCATCTGAAAATATCATACCAGTTACACTTGAACTTGGTGGTAAATCTCCAAATATCTTCTTTGAAAGTGTTATGGATAAAGATGATGAATTTTTAGATAAAGCTATCGAGGGGTTGGTACTGTTTGCATTTAACCAAGGTGAAGTTTGTACTTGTCCATCTCGTGCTTTAATCCAAGAGAGCATCTATGATAAGTTTATGGAAAAATGCCTTGAGAGAATTGAAGCTATCAAGATGGGTGATCCGATGGAAGCAGATACAATGATGGGTGCTCAAGCTTCACATGACCAGTATGAGAAGATTTTAAATTATATGGATATAGGAAAACAAGAGGGAGCAGAGCTTCTTTGTGGTGGAGAGAAGTTTGAAAATCCTGCTCATCCTGAGGGGTTTTATATAAAACCTACAGTTTTTAAAGGGCATAACAAGATGCGAATTTTCCAAGAAGAGATTTTTGGACCAGTTCTCTCAGTTACAACTTTTAAAGATGAAGAAGAAGCTATGGAAATTGCAAATGACACAATATATGGCTTGGGTTCAGGTGTTTGGTCAAGAGATGTTCATCAAGTACAAAAGTTTGCTCGTGGTATCCAAGCGGGTCGTGTATGGGTAAATTGTTACCATCTATATCCTTCTCATGCTTCATTTGGTGGTTATAAAAAATCAGGAATAGGGCGAGAAACACATATGATGATGCTTAACAATTATAGACATACAAAAAATGTTCTTATCTCTTATGATAAAAATAAGTTGGGATTCTTTTAATGGCTATTGAAAGAGTAAGCGTTACGGACAAAGCCAAAGAGGTGATAGATAAGATAAGAGCCGAACATGGTGAACTTATCTTTCACCAAAGCGGCGGGTGTTGTGATGGTTCAGCACCGATGTGTTTTGAAAAAGGTGATTTTATGATGGGAAGTCGAGACCTTAAAATTGGCAATATTCATGGTTGTGATTTTTACATGGCAGAAGATCAGTTTGAATATACAAAACATACTCATATGACCATAGATATAACTAAAGGGAGAGGTTCTAGCTTCTCCCTTGAGATTCCTATGGGGCTGAGGTTTATTGCTATTTCTAGACTTTTTACTTATGAGGAAGAGCAAAACTTGAAAGCGATTGAGGGGTATGATGGGTAGTTACTTTGTTGGCAATCCATCATAAAGCCCTATTCTTAGGGTTTTATAGGAAGTGGAAGCTTCAGCTCCACCATTAGAAATAGCTGAATAATAGGTAAATATTTTAGTTTTTTACATTCAATACTCTAAAAACTAAAAAAGCATTTACATGGGTGTAGCTAAAGCTTCCACTTCCTAAATCCCTGAATCTAGGACTTTATAGCTCTAAAATATTTATGTAGAAAGTTATGCTTACATTTCTATATCTTCACCCTATACCGAACATTCCTCCCACTAGTCCCCTCAACCTGCGCCAAACACCCCTTCTCAACCAACTCCTGTATATCTCTGACAACAGTTGCCTTACTTTTTTTAGTCATTGCCATATATTTTTTTGTGCTGATGCCGCCTTCAAAATTTTCACTTCCTATGTCAAGGATTTTATTTAGGACTTTTACTTGTCTGTCATTGAGATTATCAGCTCTATGTCTATCCCAAAATTTTGTTTTTTCTATCAGATACTCTATCTGTTTTTGTGCATCAATCATAGCTTGATTTACAGTCATAAGAAACCATTTAAGATATGGCACAAAATCAAAATCTCTATTTTTAAATAGATTAGTCGTATTATCTAGTATGTTATAGTAACCTTTTCTATCATTGTTGATAGCAGTTGATAGTGAGTAGAGTTTAAAATCTGTCTCTAACTTATCTTGGTTTGAGAGTATATAATCGCTTATTGCTCTAGCTATCCTGCCATTTCCATCATCATAAGGGTGGATGGAGACAAACCAAAGGTGTGCTAAGGCACTTTTGATATAGATATTTTCTGTTGATGTTTCTATCCATTTTAATAACTTTTCTACATCGGTTTTTATCACCTCTTTGGGCGGGGCTAGGTAGTGTACTTTTTCTCTTCCTATCGCACCTGAGATTACTTCCATGTCGTCATGCTCTCTAAATGCTGCGATTTTTATTTTCTCCAAGCCACTATATCTAGATATAAAAAGGCTATTGTGCCAACCATGCAATCGCTCTATCGCAAGAAGAGATTTATTTAAAGAGCAATCTAAAAGTATCTCTATCAAAGCATCTGTTTGATGTGTTGAGCTATCTTTACTTGTATCAAAATTATCTCTTAGCTTTTTTTGTAGTGATGCCCTTACACTCTCTCTTTTTAAATATTCTCCTTCTATCTCCGATGTGTTTATGGCTTCATTAGTAAGGGCTTCTAATTCTATGTTTTGCATATCATCTTTATTGATTGTTTTTGATATACCATTTAGCACCCCATGATTGTACTCTATTTGAGTGAGCAACTCTACAAGTAGTGTTTTATCGTATGAGAAATGTGGATATTTTTCATGTTGCCAAATCCATTTTTTAGGTCTGTTTTGCATCTATGATTTACTCCCATGAGCCGATTAATATATCTAATAGTATCATAATATGAGCCGATTAGTCAAATTAATCGGCTCATTGGAATTTAAGTATTACTTCGTTGGCAACCCATCCCATATCTCTATATCATCCACCCATTGATATTTTGGATTTGCATTACCATATATTTGTGTTAACATTATAAAGTCTATCGGTTTTGCATTTCTAGTTGTTGCTCCTCTATGGTCTCCTACCACTTTTCCGTTTATTTGCCATAAAGCTCTACCATTATCTCCATCGCTCCAATGCCAATAAAACTCTGTTAAAAACCACTTATCCATGGGAACTGCTACTTTTTTGTTGTCAATTTCCCAGATTGGATTTTGGGGAGTTGCATCACCTTGCCAATGCCAATAAGGGATTCCATCCGCATCAGTATAGATAAAAGAAATCAACCTAAACCCATCTCCATTTGCATAATCTTTGGTTTTATACTCAAAAAAAGTTCGCCACATGTCGGGTTTTTGTAAGCTTTGGCTATCTAGTTTTATCCAGTATCTTATATAAAGGTCACTTTTTCCATCTTTTATATTTAGTATTTCATAAGGGTTTTGTGTATATGAAGTGTTATAGTTTTGTATGCTGAAAAGTGCTTTTGTTGGTTTGCCATCATGTCCTATTACTGTTTGGATGTCACTTTTGACAGCTTTAAAATTATCACTATCAACATAATGCAGACTACTATCACTTGCACCCAGTATATCGATAGGCCAGCTAAACCCACTCTCTTTGTCCTCACCTCTGATAAAGCGATAATCCTCTGAATTTGTTATGATGGTTTGGTCTATAAAAACCCCCTGCTCAAAGCCAGAACTAAACAGTAACTTAGCCTCTTCTTTTGAACAACTATATCTAAAACTATCATCTAGCTTTAATGGTAAAACAAGAGTATTGAACTTCATATTTAGACTCTCACGGCACATGTCGTTACTGCTATCTAAATATTTTTCGCCATACTCTGCATTTAACACAGGTTTGTTTGCATCTATAAACGGTTTCATCATCTCACACTCATCAAACTCATGGCACTGTTCATTGACAGCAAAATCAAAATAAGGTTCAAGCTCCTCTATCTGTTCTAAGTCATTTTTAAGTCCCACACTAAGACCTCGAACTCTCGCTTCATTTGAGATAAATTTATTATAAGCCAGTTGATGGTCGGCACTTAAACTAAAACCTGTGCTATTTTTGTACCCGTCCATATTGTCAGGCTCAACACCATCACAACCTTTTTCAACTGCCAAATCAAGTCTAGCTTTCATGATAGGTGCTAAAGCTTCATTTGATATATCAAGCCACTTTTCACCATCCCAACCATCCATGTTTTTACCCAATACATCTGTTGGAAAGTCATTTTTGTCACTTCTCCAATCTTCATAACTCCCTGCGGAAAAATAGCAGATAACTCTTTTGCCATCTTTTTTTAGAGCTTCTATCAAAGATTTGTCTGTATCAAATAGGTCTATATCGTAAATCTCTACATTGTGTGAAGTGTTTATATCTCCTTGTAGTTGCCAGTGCCATGATGTGTTTTTTGTTGGTTTATACCAATCTCCTTTTGTAATGGGTTGTAGGTTTTTGTTAAATATTTTTGAAGTATTCTTTATTGCAATATCGTTTCCACATCCTATTATGATTGTTAGGAAAATGACTGTTTTTATTGGTTTTCTTATGATACATCCTTTTGTATAGTATATCATAAGCCTTAACTATAACCTTTACTACTAACTTAATCTAAAATTACCACTTTTCTTTTTGCTATTTTCATGCTATTTTCATTAAGTATAATTTACCCATCATTTTAAAATGAGAAGGAGATTTTATGAAGAAAAATATTTTAGGTTTAGCAGTTATTACTGCATTAAGTGTTCCAGCATTTGCAACACAATTTATCACTATCGGTACAGGTGGGGTAACGGGTACTTACTATCCAA
>JAOZKZ010000215.1 GCA_029935075.1 Campylobacterales bacterium | reverse complement strand
AAGTCAAAACCCTCACCCTCAAAAATAGAGGGATTGTTTCCTGCAATTTCGCTAAAGATTTGTCATTTTGTCTTGATTGATATCTTTTTGAGTTTGCTCATCTACGGTAAAGGAATTGCCTCTAAGATTTTTTCAATGATTTCATCACTTGTTATGCCCTCAGCTTCTGCCTCATAACTCATGATAATCCTATGTCTAAGAACATCTTTACTCATATTTGCAATATCAACAGGAGTAACATGGTCTTTCCCTCTAAGATAAGCATATGCACGAGATGCCATAAAAAGATTTATCGAAGCTCTTGGACTTGCTCCGTATTGGATGTACTCTTTGTATTTTTCCAAGCCGTAATTTTCAGGTTCACGAGTTGCAAATATAAGATTGACGATATACTGCTTAAGTGCTTCATCGATATGGACACTTTTAACTTCCTCTTGGAGTTTTTTCAAATCTTCTGCAGATGCAACTTGTTGAATCTCCTCAAATTTCCCATCAGCTACACGAGTTACGATTTCAATCTCTTCCTCTTTTGTGTTATAACCAACAACAATTTTCAACATAAAACGGTCAAGTTGCGCTTCAGGAAGTTGATATGCTCCCTCTTGCTCGATAGGATTTTGAGTAGCCAAGGTTAAAAATGGTCTCTGAATTTTAAAAGTCTCATCCGCAATCGTAACTTGTCTCTCTTGCATAGCTTCTAAAAGAGCAGATTGTACTTTTGCAGGAGCACGATTTATCTCATCCGCTAAAAGTAGGTTTGTAAATATTGGACCGTGTTTAACTCTAAACTCATTGTTCTTTGGGTCATAAATCTCCGTACCGATTATGTCAGAAGGCAGTAAGTCAGGAGTAAATTGAACCCGTTTAAACTCTAGTCCAAGCGTCTTTGCAAGTGTATTTACCGTGGTGGTTTTTGCAAGTCCAGGAACACCTTCAAGTAGTATGTGCCCCTCACAAAGAAGACCGATTAGAAGAGAGTTTATCATCTCTTCTTGACCGACAATAACTTTTTTTATCTCGTTTTTGATTTGGGTTAGTTTTTCACTCATGAATTCTCCAATTTGTAAATTGAAGATATTTTATCGAAATTGGGTAAATATTATCCCCAAAGCTTTCCAAAATCTACAGTAACATGAAAAATTAGATAAATTTTTTTCCAATTCGATATATTTAATTAAATATATTTATTAATTATGATATTTAATTAAATATATTGTACAATTACAAACTTTTTTATATTATTAGTGAGGTTTTTATGTTTATGGGGAAGTTTTTTTTAATATTTTTTCTTTTTTTATCACTTAGTGCTGAAAAAATTGAGATAGGAACAGGTAGTAAAAATGGTGTATATTATCCAACTGGAAATAACATCTGTAAAATTGTAAATAAAACACAAGATAATTTAGAGTGTTCAGCACTCTCTACAAAAGGGTCGGTGTCTAATATAAATAGTATAAAAAATAAAAAATTTCAATTTGCAATCGCCCAAAGTGATACAATTTTCTTTGCTTATAATGGACAAGGGAGTTTTCAAGGTATACCTTATAAAAAAATACGAACAATTATGACTATCTATCCTGAACTTTTCACTTTTATAGTCAATAAATCTTCAAATATCAAAAAGGTACATGATATCAATGGAAAAATTATTAGTATTGGTGAAAACGGTAGTGGTGTTAGAGAGACTGTTGAAATGCTTTTTAGAGAAGCAAAACCCTTGAAAAAAGACAACATGCACTCTTTTGAGGAGTATGGAAGAACTAAGAGTCAAGATTTGTTAGTGAGTGGCTTAATTGATGGTTTTTTTACAATTATCGGGCATCCTTACTCTAAGATAAAGCAGTTGTCACAAGTCTCAGATATTGATATCATTGAGGTATCCCCACAAACTTGTTTAGCAGTTAAAAATATTTTGATTAAAAATCCTTTTTTTACATTAGGCAATATTCCTAAAGGTACTTATGCAAGTGTTGACCATGATGTAAAAAGTTTTGGAGTTAAAGCTACGCTGATTACCAGTGCAGATACAAACTATGATACTGTAGAGACTCTCATCTCCTCTATCATGGATAATTTTGAAGCATTTAAAAAACTCCATCCAGCATATAAAAATATTAGTAAGCGTGATGTTATTAAGGGCTTAGGTGCACCTTTACATCCAGCTGCCAGAGATTATCTACGTAAAAATAATTTTTTGTAAGGAAGATATAACCATGAATCCATTAAACAGGCTTAGTATTCGATCAAAATTTATTATATTGATGCTGATAGTGAGTATTACTAGTATCATTGCTATTGGTTTGATTGGAAATCGTAGTGGGGAAAAGATACTTAAAAAAAGTGTTTCACAAGAGTTAAAAGCTATGAAAAATGTGAAAGCTAGGCAAGTTGAATCTTATTTTAAAGATATTGAAAACAGTATGAAGATGCTTGCGGTGAATAAAATGGTTATAGACTCCTTGCGAGAGTTTATAATCTCTTATAATTTGACAAAATATAATGCTCTTGACGAGGTTCAAACGGCAGAGTTAAAATCCTATTATGAAAAGGAGTTTATATCAGTTCTAGAAAAACAGTCCAATGCAAAAGTCTCTATTGAAAATATTATGCCAAAAACCATAGCCGCTAATTATCTACAGTATCACTATATCACCAATAATAAAATGGATAAAAAAGAAGATTTGATAAAAGCAGATGATAAAAGTAGTTATAGCGATACACACCAAAAATACCATCGTAGTATGCAAAATATTTGTGATAAACTTAGCTTCGATGATCTCTTTTTTATTGATTCTGAAAGTGGAGATATCGTTTATAGTGTCAAAAAAGAGTTTGATTTTGCAACAAATTTAATTGCAGGTGTGCATAGAAGAAGTAACTTGGCTACACTTTCTAATACTTTAGGTAATTCTGTTGAAAAAAATGTGATTCACATGGTTGATTATGAAAAATATCTCCCTTCCTTTAATAAACCAGCATCGTTTATGGGAATTTCAATTTATGATGGAAATGAGTATTTGGGTCTATTTGTTATTAAACTCTCTTCAAATAAAATTGACGAAATTTTAACATCAAATTATAGCTGGGAGTCAGTTGGTTTGGGTAAAAGTGGTGATGTCTTTTTGGTTGGAAGTGATTATAAAATGAGGTCAAACAACAGATACATGGTGCAATCTCCAGATGAGTATAAAAAGATATTGAGCAGTACAAATATTTCAAAACATACTATTGATTCTATTTTTCAAAATAAAAATACATTAATGCATTTAACTGTTAATACCCAAGCAATAGCACTTGCACAACAAGGTGCTGATAAAACAATAGTGACAAGAAATTACCTTGGTCACGAAGTACTTAGCTCTTTTGTACCGTTAAAACTTGGTTTTGTAAATTGGACTATTGTGGCGGAAAAAAATTTAGAAGAAGCGAATGAAGTCATTATGGGATTTAGAGAAAAATTTGCAATATCTACAATCATATTAACTTTTCTTGTAACACTTTTTGCGATGTTTTCTGCGAGAGTCTTTACAAAACCTATCAACGCATTGATTGATGGGATAAGGCGAGTGGATAAAGGTGATACTAAAACAAAAGTGGTAGTTGATAGTACAGATGAGTTTCACGATCTTGCGGACTCTTTTAATGCTATGGTTAAAACTCAAAACAAACAAGAGAAGCAGATTAAAGTAAAAGATGAAAAGATTAATACACT
>JAOZKZ010000214.1 GCA_029935075.1 Campylobacterales bacterium | reverse complement strand
TGCTTTATTGTCTTCAGAAAACAACTTACGCTTGGCAAACAATAAAGCAGATGATTTAACCATAAAAAAATTAACACATGGAAATCCTACAATGAAAGCAAAATTTGATGAACAAAAATAAAAATTTCAATAGTAAGATAAATATGTAGCAAGTACTAGTAGTGAACACTAAGGTGTCACTGAAGAGAAATGTTATATCAATTTGCCGATACAAGATAATGTTCCAGTGCGAAATAATAGTATTTTAGATTGTCTCTATAAATCTGTACTAGCAAAGGGGCAAGTACCGAAAATTAGTACAATAGAAAAAATTGTATCTAATTCTTTTGGTCAAAAGATGAATATAATTAAACTATGCACAAAAACTTAAGAAGAAAAATAAATGCATTAAATTTTCTGTTATAATCACTAAAGATAAAAGCATTGGAGGTATAACTATGCAAACTTTAACAATACAAGTCAAAGATGATTTCATGACAGAATTTATAAAATTTATTGATACAGTAAAAGATAATGTAGTGGTTCAAAAAGACGGAGTGCCCTTGGGGTGTAAAAATTTAGAAAATGATCCATATTTTTATGAGAGACAAAAGGATTTGCAAAAAACAATCGGTGAAATTGAAAGTGGTAAAATGCCTACTTACGATTTTGAAAGTTCAATGGATGAACTAATTCAAGAGCTTGAAAATTGAAAATTATTGAGTCACACAAATTTAAAATAAGATTGAGAATAATATAACAATCCTATGTCAAAAAAGATAAACAAGATGCATCAGTCAATTTCGCAAAAAATTTGAAAAAAACTATCAAAAATTTAAATAACTCACCATTTAAATTTTGCTGTATTCGACCGTTTTAGATATTGCCCAAAAAGAGGCTCTCAACATGATGAGTGTTGTAAGTAAAACTAAAAAGCTATTTTTAACACTAAAGTCTATTATCTTGTCTATCATAAATTCCCCTACTAAATCGTATAGGGGAATTATAAACTATTTGGTGTGCAGAGTGCATGCAGGGATTAGTTTACGCTTTTTTTAATTTCAGAGAAATCAAGATCTCGCCATGCATTCATACCACCTTCTATATGGTAGATATTTGTAAAACCATTTTGTGAAAGTATCTCTGATGCAGCACTAGTACGAGAACCGCTGTTGCAGATAAGAATGATATGTTTGTTTAAATCATTACTGACTAAAGCGATAACTTCACTTAAAAACTCATCTCTTACTCTGTCTTCTTCACCCGGTGCTCGGTACTCATAAATAGCTCCACCAACTGACCCTTTAGCAAATCCTCTGTCTCTCTCCCACTCATTTCTAACATCAAGAAATAGTGCATCAGTGGGGATGATATAATCTTGTACAAGCTCTATATTACCAAAAAGCCCATCTGTAAAAGGTCCCGGAAGGCTCTTTTTTACTTCAGCCAAACCAGCATTTACACCAAGGTCTTTTGCTTTTTCTATTATTGTATTATTATCAGTTCCACCACAGGCAGTAAGACCTAACACCAAACTGACGGTTACAAAATATGAAAAAAATACTCTCATATAACTTCTCCTTAAAATTTTTATTCTTAAAAAGAGTACTATAAATAGATAAGAGTTAAATATTATTTACTATTTAATCAAAAATAATAAGTTGCCTATCATGGTATCTTGATAACAATACTAACGCTAAAACTGCTCCAAAAAGTGCCCATGCCATGTCTGATTGGGTATCCCAAATATACCCTTGCGTTCCTAAAAATGCTTCTGCCCCTTCACCACTAATCTCGGCAACTGCCCATTCAAGAAGTTCATAAAAAGCAGAAAAAGCCAACACAAAACTAACAATAAAAAAATTCATCCACCCTTTTGTGCTAAATACACTTTTTCTTATCACAATTTCACGAGCTACCATAACAGGAACAAACCCTTGTGTAAAATGCCCTACTTTGTCATAATTATTTCGAGATGAGTCAAAAAATTCAGCGATTGTATCAAAAAGTGGAACCTCAGCATAAGTATAATGCCCACCAACCATCAAAACTACACAGTGAAAAAGTATCAGGATGGAGACAAGAGGGGTTAGGGGAAATGATTTATATGTCCATGCAAGTATGCCAAAACCAATTATTGCAGGAGCAACTTCTAAAATCCATGTAGGAAAATCTTTTGGGTTTGTAGCCGACCAAGCAAGTACGGCAAAAAATATTGCCAGCCATAGAAGAGTTTTTATCATATATTTATCCTTATAAAATTAAAATATATGATATTTTTCTTTAAAGTTAGTTATTATTTAAGTAACGCAACTCTTGGGAATTCCCAATTTGGCTTTGCGTATTTTATATCTTTTCCTCTATTTATATTAGAACAGAGTTCAACAACATCAATATAGTTGTTTTTGATTTCAAAAAGATAGGTAGCAAACATCTCATTTGTCTTTTTTATAAGTCTAAGATTGTATCTTTTTTTAAATATCTCTATATCTGTTGAGTTTTTAAAACTCACATGTATCTTTCTTGTATCTTTTAAAAGTGTCTTTTTAGAAACAACTCCATTTTTATAGTATGCTCTATTGGTCAAAGCCCTGCTTATGCCACCTTCGTATATGCTATTCATCTCATCTTTATGTATAAAAAACTCTTTGTTTCCATTTGGATAAGTAAGTACCACAGCTTCTGCTTGAATCATAAGTATAAGTAAAAATATTATTGTTTTCATTTTTTGTGTCCATATATGTAATATATCTATATATCGACCAATAATTAAAATAATTTAATGTTTTTAGTCAGCTCCCAAGTGAGAGCCGACTAAAGTTCGTTACTGTGGTTTCGCTTCTTGTCTTGCTTCCGAACCTTCTGTCGCTTCATTATCGATAAAATCAAGTGCATCTACAATATTCTCTATCAAGATTTCATTATCACTAAAAGTTCCATCTCCATTTTCATCAATTTTCATCGCTAGTTCATCTTTAGACACTACAGCAATTTCCATCTTATGTCCTGCCCCATCAAGCAGTTTAATTGTACCAGAGATAAAACCATCTTCTCCCATTTTTATCGGTGTTGTGCTCGCATCATGTGATGGGTCAACTTGGAAATAATACTCACCCATAACCATCTCACCAGAACCGATATAAAAAGTAGCCCCATTTTCACTTTCAGTTGCTACGATAGAGAGATTGCTTGCTGAAAACGCTTCACCATTTATGTCAGTTTCAAAACTTGCAGCTAGTCTCATGTTTGAACCATCAATATTTATTTTTAAGTTACTCCCTTTTTTTGCAAAAAGCGAGAAATACTCATCTTTAACTGTCAAGTCTGTTAAAACTTCAACAAATCCACCACTCTCTCCATCTGCATACATTTCTACACGAGCTGAACCATTAAATAGTTGAGTAACCATCATTACAGTTATTGGCATTAAATGAGATAGTTTGTTGGTTATTTCCTGTACTAAAATCCATAGTTCCACTTTGACACATGTTGCCATCATCACCATCTTGTGATGAAGAGAAACTATCTGCTGAACTTCTTATCTTTGTGTTAGATAGGTTATCGGTATTTGCACTATCTCCTAGGCTTCTTAAACCTTGGATAGTTGCTGCTTTACCATTGTTTTCAAGCTTGCTTAAACCTGATTTACTACTGCTACCTCCACCACAACCTACGATGACTAAAGCAGCTAAAGCTACAACTGAATAATTTTTAATATTTTTTAACATAATATCTTTCCTTATTTTCTTA